>CALCFP010000235.1 GCA_937900725.1 uncultured Bacteroidota bacterium
TGCTCACGTGGTTCCTGATGACCAAAGCCAACTACAAGGCAAGGCTTGCCTACAAAGACAACAACCTGTACCTGTTGCTCGCATCTGCCAACAACATCTACGGCAAGCCATACTTCACTTTTGGCAACCAGCGCTACTACATCATCGACGGGCAAGCCACCGACGTCTACACCTACGACAAGGATTTTCCCGACGCCCGCGCCATTATGGACCTGAACATCTACAAGCCAATGAACGGCGTCGAGCAACTGAACATCAAGAACATAGAGTTTGAATACGACGGCAACAAGTACCAATTCGGCATCAAATACGACCGCAACACCATCAATTTCTACAACGACTATCCACAAGCCGACATCAAGATTTATTTTGATGCCACCGTCGGACGCTCGACAAAAGAATCGCTGGCAAGTTCACTCTTGCCTGTAACAAGCAAAATGGACAAGGTTGATGCAACTGAATTTCTGTTGAATTTCGTCCAGTCATTTGAATACAAGACTGATGAACAGCAATTCGGGCACGAAAAGTTTTTCTTCCCCGATGAAATGTTCCACTACCAATATTCCGACTGTGAAGACCGCGCGGTTCTTTTCGCCTATCTTGTAAAGCAACTTGTAGGCCTTGATGTCATTGGGCTGAACTATCCAGGGCATATGGCAACGGCAGTCAATTTTGAAAAGGAAGTCAACGGCAGTTTTGTCGAGTACAATGGCAAGCGGTTCACCATTTGCGACCCAACATACATTGGCGCTCCAATAGGTATGGCGATGCCACAGTTTGCGCAAGCCAACGCCACCATTATTGAAAATGCCACACAGCCAAATCTCGCCAACCGCGCGAACAAACTTTGGAAGATTGCCAACAAATACGGGCTGTATCAAGGCTACAACAACAATAACATCGCTTTCGACAGCAAAGGCGATGCCTATATGTGCGGATACTTCAATGGCACCATCAACTTTATGGGACGACAAATGACCGCCGAAGCCACCGACATATTTCTGGCAAAAATAACAGCCGACAACTCGCTCGACTTCCTTTACCGAATCGGTAGCAAGGGCGACGACATAGCCTACAACATAATACTCGGCAACGACGACAGTTTCTACTTCAACGGCTCGTTCAACAACGACATCACCATTGCAGGTCAAACACTCAAGTCCGAAAACGGCGATATGTTCATTGCCAAATGCTCACGCAAAGGACAACTCGACTGGATAAACCAGGCCAACATAGGCCAACTCGACAGCGTCAACAACACCTACGTCGCGCTATTCGACAACAAAGGCAAGCGCCTGTGGACCCGCAACTACGCCGAGTCGGAAGACTTCACCGACTACGGCATCAGCGTTGACGGAAATGGAAACGCGTTTCTTGTCGGCTCGCTCGCATTCGCCAGCGGGCTTATGAACAAATCATACGAAAGTATGGCCATAAAACGTGGATTCGTGGTAAGTAACAGCGGTAACTCATCGTCAGCCGAACAAGCCGACCCAGACATCGCCGGGCTTCTGTCATTCATCGACCTCATCAACAGCATAAACAGTTCGTTGCAAGGCTCGACAATCCAAAAGGAAATCAACGCCGACAATCCCGACTTCAAGACAAAATCGCCTGAAATCTACAAGCGACTTGCCAATGTGGAATTCATCAAAAACGGGCAGAACATTGTCACCGTCAGGACAAGCGACGGAAACCCAGTCGATTTCAACCACTTCAAATTAAGCAACAACTCAAAATTCAAGATTTCGGTATTCAACAGTGGCAACGCCCAAGTCGATTTCTTGTCGGGAAGCGAGTACAACAACGAACAGACTTGGCTCCCGCTGAACGCCATCAAGTTATACAAGACATCGGGCAACGTGATGTTCGACTATGACATCGACCACACGCAAAAGACAATGAACGCCCAAAATCTATTTTAGCAAAAAAAATTGATACCAGACTACAACTCAGGTATTTCCGCAACCGTAAAAGTGCTACCGCCTATGAAAATCAAGTCGTCGGCGGTGGCATTTTTCTTAGCCTCCTCCATAGCCAAAGGAATGCTCGGGAAACACTTTCCCTTCAGCCCGTACGTTTTGGCCTTTTCCGCCAGCAATTCCGCCTTGAGCGCACGAGGCACCGAAGCGTTTGTGAAATAATAAACGGCGTCGGTTGGCAACTGCGAGAGCACCTTTGCGTGATCCTTGTCGCTCACCATACCGATTACAATATGCAATTTATTGTATTTCTGTAACTTGAATTGCTCAACTATTTGACGTATTCCGTCATCGTTATGACCCGTGTCGCAAAACATCAAAGGCCTGTCCGACAGTTTCTGCCAACGCCCTTTCAGCCCTGTTGTGGCAATCACCGACGACGCTCCAGCCAAAATATCGGCATCAGACACACGTAAAACATTTTTAATGATGTCGAAAACCGACAACACCGTCAGGATGTTCTTCTTTTGATAAACCATCTAATTTATTTTCTTATCAAAAATTATTTGCTAATAAAAATAATAATTATTTTTATTATAAATATCATTTCTTTTTGTTGTTTTTATTGTTTGCTTTTACCGAGTTTACATAGAATTAATATGAAAATGATTTTAGACTTTACATATGAAATGTTATACTGATAACGTTAAAGGGCAAATTTTTAAATGACGAAAGGATAGTTATTATTATGAAGAAAAATTCCGGAAAGTTTAAAGCATTTATTACAGCTTCAATTGTGGCTGGCTTATTAACAGGATGTGGTAATGCAGGAGGTAAAACAGTATCTACAGATGGCTCAACATCAATGGAAAAGGTAATAGGATATCTTAGTGAAGCATATATGAACAGCAAGGACATTAAAGTTACATATAATCCGACCGGCTCCAGTGCAGGTATACAGGCAGCTGCAGAAGGCAGATGTGATATCGGGCTTTCAAGCAGACATCTTAAGGATGATGAGAAAAAGAACCTTTCGGAAACAACTCTGGCTATAGACGGAATTGCAATTATAGTTAATCCTGAAAATACAGTTTCAAATCTTTCAATTGAAGAGATTGCAGCTCTGTATACAGGTGAAATAACTAACTGGAAGGAA
>CALCFP010000236.1 GCA_937900725.1 uncultured Bacteroidota bacterium
CTTTTCAAGCAAGAACTACCGCAGATTTGCCTAATGGGCGCAACGGTTATAGGTCGCGACTTAGGCCCTCGCGTGTCGTCTGCTTTGACAAGCGGACTTACGGCCGATTGCACAAGCCTTGAAATCGGTTCATACGAAGACAAGAAAAACAACAAAACCTACGAAAATCTTTTGTACCAGATACGTCCGGCATTCGGAGGCAACATCATTGCGACGATTGTCAATCCAGAGCATCGTCCACAGATGGCAACAGTACGCCAAGGCGTGATGCAGAAATTGGCTGTTGGCAAGCATGACAACGCAGAGGTCGTTTATGAATATGTCTCTAAGTTCGTTGAGCCAGAGGCATATGTAGTCAAGGTGATTGAGCGACAGGTAGAGAAGGCAAAGAACAATCTGCCTGGCGCGGCTATTGTTGTTGCAGGTGGCTTCGGAGTAGGAAGCAAGGATAATTTCCAACTTCTTTACGACTTTGCCAAGGCTATTCATGCTGAGGTAGGCGCAAGCCGTGCCGCTGTTGATGCAGGTTTCTGCGACCACGATTTGCAGATTGGCCAGACGGGTGTGACTGTTCATCCGAAAGTGTATATTGCTTGTGGCATAAGCGGGCAAATACAGCACCTTGCAGGAATGCAGGACAGCAAGATAATTATTTCGATAAACACAGACCCTAATGCTCCGATTAATACGATTGCCGATTATGTTATTACAGGCAGCGTTGAAGATGTTTTGCCACGACTCATTAAATATTATAAGGAGCAATAATAGTTTTACGTAGAAAAAAGGTAACATAAAATATGAATTACTACAGTGATATTCCCGAACTCAAGTTTCACCTTTCGCATCCGTTGATGAAGCGAATCGTCGAACTGCGTGAGAAAGGCTTTGCAGACAAGGACACATTCGCCGAAGCACCATCAGATTATGATGAGGCAGTTGAAAACTATGACTTGGTGATGGAGATTGCAGGCGACATTGCTGCCAACATTATTGAACCTAACAGTGAATCGGTTGATATGGAAGGGCCACACCTTGTAGAAGGCAGAATGGTTTATGCCGAAAAGACATTTGGCAACCTTGAGGCAATGAACAAAGCAGGACTTAACGGCGTGAGCATGCCTCGACGCTACGGCGGGCTTAACTTCCCTATTGTATCGTTTACAATGTTGTCCGAGATTGTTGCTGCGGCTGATGCTGGATTCCAGAACATCTTCGGTGTCATATATGGTGTCAAGTCCGACCGGGTTGTACTCTTCCAGGAAGTTCGAGCATCCGGAAAGGACAAGTACCGATGCGAGTGCAGATATGATTGTTTTCGCTGTTTTCATAGTCTTTTCCTCCATTAGAATGTGAATTTCACGTCAAAGTTGATGGAACGGGGGTATGGAGCCGAGTTGAGGTCGACTCCCATCCTTCTCACGTTGGAACCATAGGAGTTGTTGGCCGGGTTGTAGCCGCTGTACTTCGTCCAGATGTAAGGATTGCCGACGGATGCTGTGAATGCCAGTCCGTGAAGTATCTTTGCCTTCTTCTTATTGATTGGAATGGAGTACGAAAGGGCGATGTTCGATATTCTCAAATATGAACCGTCCTCGACGTAACGGCTGCTGAGCTGGCTGTCGTTGCCTTTTGACA
>CALCFP010000237.1 GCA_937900725.1 uncultured Bacteroidota bacterium
TTCCGACTCTGGCGGGGCTGCCACAAGACGTACGTCCTTGAATACCTCATATACAAATAGATAGTAATTATTTCCGTAGAACATTGACTGAATATTTGCATCATAGTTGGTGCTGTCGGTAGCCTTTTTCTCCAAAATGGTGGCAACACTGTCGACTATTTCATCACGACGGTTCTCGCCGACTCCTTCGGGAATGGCGTTCAAAATGTCGGAAGTGACGTCCTCAACCCTTACCAGCAGCCACGCCGTCTTGTTTGGGTTTGCCAGTTCCTCGGACTTGCTCATTGCAAAGAATCCGTTTGTGAGCAAGTCGTTTTCGACAGTGCTGTGGCTTTGTATTTCAGAATAGCCGCAATGGTGGTTTGTCATTATCAGTCCCTCCGACGAGACGAACGAGGCTGTGCAACTGCCTCTATCGAGGGCTATGATGGCATCCTTCAGACAGGCGTTGTTGATGTTGTAGATGTCGTCGGCAGTGAGTTGGATTCCCTTATCGGTCATTGTGGCCATATTCTTTTCGACCAAAAGTGGAAGCCACATTCCTTCGTCGGCCTTTGCCGTGATAGATGTTGCCAAAAGCAACGCTGCGATAGAAGAAGCAATTATATTTTTCATTTTCAATTTTTTGTCAGTATCAATAACTCCGTTTTTCCTGTCACAGGTCCGAGACATTCAATTATTCCTATTTTCGCAAAGCGGCAAGACAATCTTGAATGTGGTCCCCACGCCAATCTCTGACGACAGTACAAATATTTTACCTTTATGGAAAAACCTTATTATTCGTTGCGATAGCGACAATCCCAATCCCCAGCCACGTTCCTTCGTGGTGTAGCCTGGCGTGAACACAGCCTTGAACTGCTTTTTTTGAAGGCCCTTGCCTGAGTCTGTTACAAGTATTTCGGCATTTTTTTGCGACTGTTCGACCTTGATTGTCACATTGCCCTTGCCTTCCATTGCGTCAACGGCATTTTTTGTAAGATTCTCGATAACCCAATTGAACAATGGCACGCAGAGATTTACCATTACTGGCCCTGCCGTATTGTCGACAATATCGATATTCACCCTCGACGACACACGGCTGCGCATATAATCGACAGCGCCCGACAATGCTTCGCTGAGATTGGTTTCCTGCAAATCGGGGACCGAGCCGACTTTTGAAAAACGATCGGCTATCATTCTAAGTCTATCGATATCTTTTTGCATTTCAGCCACATATATTGCATTCCCCTCATTTTGACCGAGTATTTCGGCCCAAGCCATTAGCGATGAGATGGGGGTGCCGAGTTGGTGTGCGGTTTCTTTCGCCATTCCAACCCAGATGTGTTCCTGTTGCATGGC
>CALCFP010000238.1 GCA_937900725.1 uncultured Bacteroidota bacterium
TCCACTGACTGCGAATCAGCGCTCTTGTTTCTATCTCGTTGCCGTCACCTGCGTATCCGGGATTGTAATACATGTAGTTAAACATGTTCAGACTAGAAAAATTCTCTGTCTGCGCTGTCGCAACACATGCCATACTACATAATATTACGGTCAATAAACACCGACTATTCATAAATGACTTCACTACTCTATAGAATGGGGTTAAAATTAAATAAAAATTCCACAAACAATAATCGATGCTAACAATTTACTGTTAATATTTATACGAACGGCCATAAATTAGATTCCATATTGCATCAGCGCCCTTTTGATACGTTCGGATATATCATTATTAACCAATGATATATAATCTTTTTTTGAACATGAAACTATAATGCAATTTTTACCATCTTTTTTAGGAATTTCCATCCAAAAACGGTCGTTTTGAAGGTTTTGATAGAATACAATGTCATTATCGGAGGCATCAAACTTGACAAAAATCTTTTTGTACTTGTCCAAACTGCATGCCGGATAGTCATTTTCACGTTGCGACAATCCGCATATATAATGCCAAATTATTTGTGCTGACAAATGAGCAGAAATATCCAAAGGAGTGTTTTTTGACACAACACCGAATATTCCAAATACCTTTGACTTGTCGCTTAAGCCGGCATAAGAAGCTAACTGGCAAGCCTCTTCGGTATATAATCCGTTGGGACTTGGCTGGTGCGATGCTTGCATATCAGCCTGTCGGACAGCGCCTGCATCGAATGAAATGAAATCGCAATCACGAAAGACTGGTTCCATTTCGCCCAACTGCTGACGCACAATGCCTAAGCGGTATTTGCTTACATTGTATTTGTCCAATGCATCGGACTGCTTCTGCGTGGTAAAATATGTCTGGTAGCCTATGATGTTGCCATACACTTTCTTTTTGTTTTTCTTGAACAATTCGGCAAGATACGACCGTGAAGTAATGCCATCGACACTAAGAATATCGAAACAAGAGTCAATGAGTCCGAACTCGACTGTTTTGCGGACTTTTTGCAATCCGCGGACCACTGGCAATGTCAAGTCGTGGGAACCTCCTATATATATAGGTATGATACCTGCACCAACCAACGACTCGGTGATATATTCAACGGCGGGATATGTGTCTGACGGCGAATTGCCCAATATCAAGTTGCCAAAATCGGCGACTTTCAGATTGCCGAACGATGCAAGTTGATAAAGCCAGTAACGGACATTGTCGGCTTTTGCCACATATGGCAAAGGATATGCATTACGCGTCTCGTCAACACCAATGATGGCAACGTCGGCATCTATCGACTTAGAAAAATCGGGCTCGCTGAAAAGCTGCGCACCCAAATAACCATCCTGCACACTGAACTGACGCAGGTTTTCAGGACGCTGCGTGTTGAAATAGTGGCTTATGTCTTCGTTTAGAAGCATTATGATTTCTTTGTGCGCCTTTTGGCTGGTTTGTCAACGCTGTTCTTGATTATCTCTTCGCAATCTGCCTGTGTCAACGACTTTGCGTCGGTGCCTTTGGCTATGCGGTAGTTCTTGCCGTTGAAGGCAATATACGGACCGTAGAATCCATTTAGGACCTGCATCTCGCCTTCGGCTGTCGCGAATACGTTTATGACCTTGTTTTTCTCTGCCTCACGCTTCTCGGTGATGAGTTCAATGGCACGCTCCAATGTTACAGAGTACGGATCGTCAATGTTCTTCTTGAGCGAGTAGAACGAATTGTTGTGTCGCACGTATGGACCGAATCGGCCGATGGCGGCGGTGACAACCTTGCCCTCGAACTCGCCTAACTGACGTGGCAACTTAAACAAGTCGAGCACTTCCTCGAGTGTTATTGTCTCAATATGCTGGTCGCGACGCAATGCGGCAAACTGAGGTTTTTCGTCTTCCTCGTTTGTGCCAATCTGCGCCATCGGACCGTAACGGCCGACCTTGACAATGACTGGCTTGCCTGTCTCAGGATGCACTCCTACCTGGCGCTCTCCGTTTTTGCGGCCAGTCACTTCCAATGCGTGGCTTATGGTGTCGTGGAACGGATGGTAGAATTTGTCTATCATCTGCTGCCAAACGATATTTCCTTCTGCTATGTCGTCGAATTCCTTCTCGACTTCGGCAGTGAAGTTGAAATCGAGGATTGACGGGAAGTTTTCGACCAGATAGTCGTTCACTATCATACCTATGTCGGTTGGGAAGAGTTTTCCTTTCTCGGCGCCATAGGTTTCGGTCTTGACTTCGGACTTTATCTTTCCGCCTTTGAGCGTAATCATCTTATACTCCCGTTCGGCACCTGGCCTGTCTTCCTTGACAACGTACTCGCGGTTCTGGATGGTTGTGATGGTTGGCGCATAGGTTGACGGACGTCCGATGCCCAGCTCTTCCAATTTGCGGACGAGCGTGGCCTCGGTGTATCGTGGCTGATGTAATGAGAATCGCTGTGTGGCTGTCAAAGAGGAATAATCGAGCTTCTGTCCGACTGCAAGATTTGGCAGTATTGCCTTGCTTGAATCTTCGTCATCGTCGTCGGTTGATTCGATATATACTTTCAGAAAGCCATCGAACTTGATGACCTCGCCTTGTGCAACAAACTGATATTTGGAGTCGGAGACGTTCAGGTTGATGGTTGTCTTTTCCATTTCGGCATCGGCCATAAGCGATGCGATGGTACGCTTCCAAATCAATTCATACAACCGCTTTTCGTTGGCGTTGCCTGTGATGGTAGGCTTGTCGAGGTATGACGGGCGGATGGCCTCGTGCGCCTCTTGCGCTCCCTTGGTGTTTGTCTTGTAGTGGCGCACTTTCAGGTATTTTTCGCCGAACTGCTCAGTAATTTCTTTTGAAGCGGCACTGACTGCGGCCTCGGAAAGGTTGACGGAGTCGGTACGCATATAGGTTATCTTACCTGCTTCGTAAAGTCGCTGTGCGAGCGCCATTGTCTGCGATACGGAGAATCCGAACTTGCGGCTGGCCTCCTGTTGCAATGTTGAAGTCGTAAATGGTGGCGCAGGTGTGCGTTTGGCAGGTTTCTGCGAGATGTCGGAAACGGTGAACGTTGCGTTCTTGCAATGCTCGAGGAACTGTGTGGTTTCGGACTCGTTGCCAAACTTGTGGTTCAACTCGGTCTTCAGGTCGTTGCCGAGTTTGAGCGAATCGCTGTTGAACAATCCCAGAACCCTGTATGATGGCTCGGGGTTGAAGTCAAGTATTTCGCGCTCGCGCTCCACTATCAGGCGGACGGCGACTGACTGCACACGCCCTGCCGACAATGACGGCTTGACTTTCTTCCAAAGGACTGGCGACAATTCGAAGCCGACCAGACGATCAAGGACACGGCGCGCCTGCTGTGCATTGACCAGATTGATGTCGATTCCGCGCGGATTTTCGATAGCATGCAAAATTGCCGTCTTTGTTATTTCGTGAAATACAATACGCTTTGTCTCCTTGTTCTTTAACCCCAAAACCTCGTAAAGGTGCCATGCTATTGCCTCTCCCTCACGGTCCTCATCGGATGCGAGCCAGACGACTTCGGCATCTTTTGCTGCTTTTTTCAAATCGGCCACCAGTTTTTTCTTGTCGGCCGAAATCTCATATTCGGGTTCATACTGGTTGTTCAAATCGATGCCGAAACCCTTTTTGGCCAAATCGCGAATGTGACCATAGCTGGATGTCACCATGTAATCTTGACCTAAAAACTTTTCGATGGTTTTTGCTTTTGCCGGTGATTCGACAATTACAAGGTTCTTTTGCATTAGAATTCTCCTTTTGGTTTGAAAATCGGCGCAAAGAAAGCAAATTTTTTAAAAATGGGACGGCACGAATTACGATTTTAAGATACACAGAGAGCACTGAGGATGCACAGATAAGATTTAATGACATTGTTTTAACCACGAATTACACGAATTTACACGAAAGGCGCTGAGTTCTGCGCCTTCACTTATGTCTTGTGGCTTATGCCTTGCCCATCAAATTAACATTTAAAATTACAAATTTGAAAGGTGAAATTTGAAATTGCGTGTTGCGCGGAGCCTGCTTACAATCTGACCACTGGGGCATTTGACCAGTCTGTTTGACTATCGGCGGTGGCAACATCGGTGAAATGGAAATCGGTAAGATACTGGCGCAACTTGCGCTCGGCAGAATTCAATCCTACATACGACTTGAACTTTCGCTTCAATGGCAAATTATGCAACATAGGCTGGCCTGCATCTAAATCGCGTGGATGAATGTATGCCATCAAATAATCCATATTGGATGACCACCTTTTCAACAATGGATATGGGCACAAACGAAAATAACCTCCACCCGAAAATACCAAATGCCTGCCTGCAATGTCTTTCGGCGAGACGGGGAATTCCTTTATCTGCATTCCATGGCAATCAATGATGCTTGGCACTGCGGCTCCATACGACGGCATTCCGCCGTGTCCGTGATGGGCGGCGAAAACAGAGCAATCTGTTGTAATGCCCAACTCGGCCAATGTCTCGAATGCCCAACTTTCGGATTCACGAATTGAATAGCCTGGCACGCGAAATGCCGTGATCTTTTGCCCTGTCAAATCTTCCAGGAACTTCACACTTGAGGAAACATCTTCGCGAAACTCGTCGGGTGTCTGTTGCCAAATGAGTTGATGATTCATTGTGTGGCTACCTATCTGATATTTTTTCGCTATCTCCTTTATCAAATCGGGATAGTTTTTGGCTATCCATCCAATGACAAAGAATGTTGCCTTGGTATTTGTGTCTTCAAGTATCCGAAATATGCGCTCAACATTCTCATAGATGCGCACCTCGTATGTTTTCCATTGCTCCTCGTTGCGGGTTTCCTCAAAGTCGAGGATGTGGAACCACTCTTCGATGTCAAAGGTTAGGATGTTCATCTGATTCTTTGTTTGGAACTTGTTTTACAACTCGTGCAGGAACGCCTGTCGCAATTGTCCATGCAGGGATATCCTTTGTCACCAATGAATGTGCTCCGATAATTGCGCCATCGCCAATTATTACTCCTGGCATAATCATTGTTTCCATTCCTATCATACAGCCCCTGCCAATTGTTATGTTGCCTTTTTTATATCCCAAATCTGCGGCATTATCGCCTACCCTATAATTGGTCAAATCACGTTGATGACACAATAAACGGCAACCTGAAGTTATATGAGTATAATCACCAATAGTAATCATACTCGCATGTTGCAAGTCGATACGGACAAAATCGCCTATAAAAACATTGCGTCCCACATTGCAACCAATTTTCCTTAATATCTTTGGCCTAAGATTGCGAGGCGCAAATGGTTCCAATATTGCCCAATCCATCATATTGCTTAATCTTTTTCGTCTCATATTGCCAAAAAAACGTTTCACGACGTTCCAAAATGAGACTTGCCCATATTCGGTCTCGGAATAGTTGAAACCTAATTTGCGTAAGATTCTATATGTCAGACTATACTGTTTGCTACTATTCATGACACTATTTTTGAACAAATTAAACACTTTTATGTTTCCACGCTTTTTTCATAATGGATACACGCAATTTGCGCGGTGACAGTCTTGCCATTATTCTGATTGCTGAATTTAATGCTAAATCCTTATATGTATAAAATCCCATCTTCTTAAACTCAACAAAAGACTTAAGTTCAGTAACAAGATATTTCATTCCCCCTCTTCTTGATATTTGCTCTGGATTGGTCCTCACAAAATACAAGACCTCTTGAACACAATAAAACTTTGCTCCACTCATTATCATTCTAATCCAAAGATGATAATCCTCATTTAATGGGCAATGCTGGTAATTGCCTGCTTTTAAAACTGCACTTTTTCTGAACATTGTACCTGCATGACATATGGGCGAGCGTTTGTGTGCCAACTTCACCAATTCCGCATGATATTCAGGACGTTTTTTAACTGCCACAACATTATTGGTGTCACCGACAAATATTTGAGACCAACAACTAACAACATCGTTGCCTTTCTCGATTGCATCATATTCTTTCTCAAATCTATATGAAGGTATAATATCGTCAGTATCCATTCGCGCGATAATCTCGTTACTGCACGCTTCAACTCCCTTTTGCAAAGCAAGCCCCAATCCTAAATTCGTTTCATTTTGTATCACTTTAAAAATGGGGTATTTCTGTATGTACTCGGCAAGCACCGATTCAAGTTCGTTTGTTAATGGGCCATCTTTGACAAGTACGAACTCTGTAGGTTGCAATGTCTGCGCAAAAACACTATCCAAGGCTTCTCTAAGCCATTCGAGGTTCTCCTTGTAATATATTGATGTGAGTACAGAAAACTCTTTGACTGCCATATTAATTACGCATTTTAAAAACAAAACTGCTAATAGTACGATGCACCATCATAAAAAACTTTCTGGCGTCAACGAACGACAAATCGTCTTTAATTGTGACCAATTGTTTTGGTGCTTCTACGTTCATTGTGGCAATGTGTTTGCTGATTAGGCTAAAAAAGTTGTATTGGTTAAGGACTAATTGTTTCGATTGCTCAACAGCGTCGGCACACTTGTCTGCCAAATCATCAGCGATAGCCTGATCTATTATTTTGATTGCCTGCTCTGGATTGTGGATGTCTATTGTTCGATATGAATTTGGGCTGAAGAAATCGCCGACATTAGTACAACCGTAGTAGAACGGGAAGGCATTGCCCAAAAATGAATCGGCAAGTTTCTCCGACCAATAGTACGGAATGGCACAATTCTCAAGAGATATATGATATTTGTATGGCGCTATCACAGCCCATTTGTCATCAAAATCGCGAATGCCTCGACCGAAAACATCCAAGGAATCGCCATAGTGTTGCTTGAGTTTTTTGACAAACTCGATGCGCTCACGGTGTCCTTGTGTAAATGCCTTATTGCTCGAAATGACCGATATGAGTTTTGTCTTTTGCGGGTGACTGGTGCTTAAATAGTCGTAGTCTTTGTTGTAAACATTTATGCCATTATGCCTAACCATTCCTATATGCCATCCCAAACCTGGCTGGTCATAGACTACATTATGATGTTTTAGATTTTGCTGACATGAAATGACCTTCCCGAACTGATTGAGAAACCCTTTTGAGAAATGCCAAACCGAATCGGGTTCCCATGTGACAAATATGGTGTTTTCGGGTGCAACCAAGCATTGTTCCATCTTGTTTGGCAAGCGTTGATAGCAAACCACCCAAAAATCGGCTTCACTTGTATTGTCATTGATATGAAATTCATAATCGCCCCACACAAATCCGCCTTGTGGCATTTGCCGATTAATATGAATTTCACTTGGCGCTATGGTAAGTTTTACTTTGTACATTTTTAGTTTAGTATTTTCAATAAAATGTCACACAAATTACGTTCAAACACTTCAACCGTAAACTTCTGCAAATATAACTCATAGCCTTTTTTGCCCAACTGCTTGCGCAAATCACCATCATTCAACAGCCGTTCAATTGCAGTTGCCAATGATTCGGCATTCTCGCGCTCACTAATAAGGCCGTTTACACCGTCCTGCACTACATCGGGTATCCCGCCCTCATCGGTTGTGACTATTGGCAACTGATATTGCATGGCTTCCAAACTGACTAGACCAAACGCTTCTTTATACGAAGGGAAAACGAAAATATCGGCATTACGCCAAAAGGCATCCTTGTCGGCACCATATTTTTTGCCGTGATATGCGACCACGCCATCGAGACCACGCTCCGCCACTGCATTCTGAAAAACCGAAGCCGAAATTTCCTTGGACTCGGCACCTATGAAATCGCACGCAAACGACAGGCCTTTATCGTTAAGCAGTTTGCAGGCATCGAGCAAGACATATACTCCTTTCGACTCTATAAGCAACCGAGGAACTGCATTGTGGCGCTCAATAGCCAATGAATTGGTCTGCGGAATGCCATTGGGGCATATAAGAACCTGATTACGCTTAACCACTTTTTCAACATCGGGATAGAGCAACCACGACAGCAGAATTACTTTGGCATTACGATAGACCAAAGGCATAAGCCAACGATAAGGCAACCTGTCGACACATTTGCTCATACCCTTGTTATGCTGATGAATGACAATACGCTTGCCAAACAGTTTGCAGAGCAATACAAATGGCGCATCCTTAAGAAACCCGTGTCCCGCACAGGTTATGGCCAGATAGCAGACATCGACACGGCGTGTAAGCAAAATCCAGAAAATTGAAAGGAACTCCCTTGTCAGACAGAAAACTTTGGATAACGAGAATTTGCCAATGTTTGAAACCGAACGCGCGGGCGAATTGCTAACATAGTAGCATTCGAATTCCTGATTGATGAGTTTGCTGTCGCGTATAAGTTGGCTCACCATACTTGCGCCATGAATTGGCGGGGGAAATGGGGCGATGAAGAGAATGTGTGGTTTTTCAGACATTTCCCGAATTAGTTGTTAGTTGACTTCTGCAATTCTTTAATAACATTTGACAACATATCGTTAAAACTACATTGCATCAAACTTTTTCTTGCGCACAAAGGCAGTTGAACTGCTACACTATTTTGCAAAGATAACCTTAACTTTTCTTCGAACACAGAAGAATTGTGAGGATCAAAAATAAAACCATTTTTCCCATCCTCTATCAAGCAATTGCTACCTGCTTTTTCCGATACCAAACACCAACAGCCTCCAAGAAGAGCCTCATTGGTTACTGCACCAAACGCTTCTTGATAAGATGCAAGTACAAAACAAGATGCAATATTATACCATGCGTAAAGTTCGTCACCTTCCTTTCTGCCAACAAAAATTATCCTATCATCACCTTGCGCCAAATTCTTCAATTGATCTTCGTAGTCCCCCGAACCTACAAGTACAAAACGAATATCAGCACTCTCTAAACGTCTAAATACTGGTATTACCATTTGTATGTTTTTTAGTTCGACCAATCTTCCTACGAATAATAGTACTTTTTTGCCTTGCAACCCATAATTCCGAACATAGGTTTCACTAATCGGCAGTATTTTACCATATCTACGAAGCGATTCTGTTTCATCTACAATAATCGGGAAGCATATACCCTTTCCATAAAGTCTCTGGAAATGAGAAGCCACTCTTGGTTCTACACAAATAATATTGTCAAAAAAAGGAAACAATATTTTTTCTGCAATTTTATGCGACCACGAAAAATAATTATTCTCGGCAACCATATTATAACTATCGTCAACAATACTAACTATTGCGTATTTCTTACGGAATAGGAATCGAGCGACAATAGCAAAAACAGAAACGATGCCACACTCTGACACCAACACCACATCAGGATTGAATTCTCGTATGGTGGAGAATATGCCTCTTTGTATTTTGAGTGTTTTTCTAGTAAGATAAGTTGGGACGAAATGGAACTGCTCCTCAATTTTTGAATAATCGAACGTTTGGTTAGGCATATTTTTCATGGTCAAACAAACCATTGTTTCAAATGCCTCTGTTAATCCATTAAAGAAGTTTATTCTATAAGGCGCTATAATAGGATGAAATATTAATAATTTACCCATGCAATAAAACATTTAATTATAAATGCCATTCACAAATATATCGTAAAACTGGCCATAACATTGCATCAGTACATGTTATATACTTGTAAAAACCGTTCCCTAAATAATAATAAAAATAAACTGGTAAGGATATGCTAATTAATGGTCGCATATAACTTTTTACTGAACAATTTATTTTCTGATATGCCATTAAAATAGGAACTATTTGTAGTGTATATAAATAGAATTGATACCTCATACATAAGAAAAATGCGCCAGAAAAATGCCAGAACAACAATGCAATAATTAGAATAGCACTAATATTAAGCAATCCATAATCATAATTCTCATTTTCTCTCCACATTTTACGGTAATAAAATAGTATCATACACACCAAGAAAAAAAGCATAATTAAATATTGTGAACTAATGCCTTCGTTCACTTGCCAACTATCTGCTCCTGTTAATTGGTCTTCATTATCAAGCCTAGAAAAAATATATCCGATGAATGGAATACTATCAAATGCCGAAATTTTAAAGATGAACAAAGCAGACACCAATGTCACCGCCACAACGACAAATAATCTTTTGATAGAGAACCTGTTATTTATAACAGGTATCATTCCAACCGCCAAAATTGGAATAGAGGCACTATGAATAAAAACAGAAATTATTGCCAAAAACCATTTGCGTTTTTTTTCGAAATACAAATAAGCGAAGAACAATAAAGCAAATGACTGCGAAATACATTGCCTAACCGCATTGCTTATCATTGCAAAATTTTGGAAAAAGAAAGCGTAAAAAACAATAATTACAACTAAATCAGAACATAAAACATTTATTCTTTTCGCAATTATCAAAAGCGCCTCAAAAACGACCCAATAATTGACTAAAGTAAAAAAGAATACAAAAATTGGCCAATTGCCATCAGAAATAGAACTAAAAAGCCACATAAAGAAATAAAAAACAGGCTCTTTGTCCTTGAAAAGTAAAAAACTTTGTAAACTGAAACTATTGGCTAGCAGGTAATCCTCACAATAATTCAAAAAATCTCCACTTAGTTCTTTTGTGGTGTTTAGCAACGCAAGATATATTGCTATTTCCAGCATAAACATTTTTACACTTTGCGCACCGATATCATCGCTATTATGAGAGAGAACACACAACAAAGTCAAAACAATTGCCAACATTGGATTGACCAGAAAAAGCAACAATATGAAAAGTTTCATATAAGGCACGACACCAACATCTATGAGTTTTTTATCTGTTTAAAATACCTCAATATCCTATATATATAACGTTTGGGAAAGTGAATGAATATCTCACTGGGAAGCAAAACAAACAATTCATACCAAATGAATCTTCTATATTCTTTATTCAAAGTGCCGTATTGTCCCCTTAATGTTTCAG
Source organism: uncultured Bacteroidota bacterium (assembly GCA_937900725.1). GTDB lineage: Bacteria > Bacteroidota > Bacteroidia > Bacteroidales > SZUA-534 > RUG13583. Next base: position 10,898 of record CALCFP010000238.1, read on the forward strand.
CCAAATTACTTATTGACACTACTAAATCGTTTTTTATGTTTTCTACTTTTGTCTTTGGAATATTATACGACTCTATTATTCTATAATATATCTGAGAATCAACATCATTAATTGACAATGGTCTTTTTTCTAATCCATAAACAGAATAATAATCTTCAAACTTAAACAAGTCGGTGACAGATTTATTTGAATCCAATCTTATCCATAAATTTGGAATGCCTAAAGAATCTGAAACTATCAGAGGATGCATTGCCGTTGATATTATGGTCTCGCATTCTGCGATTTGTCGCATAAACTTTAATGGATCTTCACGGGCATTCAAAATTACGCTATTAGGAATAATTTTTCTTAAGTCGGAGAATAACTTGTAACTCTTTTCCGCTTCATGGGGAACTATACCAACCTTATACTTTTTGATTGGCATTTTATCTAACAAGAATGATGCTAATAGTCCTCCATCTCCTAATACAACATTTTCATCATTAGATAAAAGCCCATAATCTATCAATAGTTGTTTCGTTTTCAACCCCCTTAATGCCCAATATTTAACTGGTCTTAATAACGAAGGCTTTTGTGTTGATGCTAAATCTGTTATCTGCTCTTTCTTGGCAAACCCAGACGAGAAACAATACACATCCCCACTATTCGATGCCCTTTTGTCATTTTTTCTTAAAATGGCCTCAATAATTGATCCTATTCCGATTATTGTTGCTTTTTCATACGGAGACCAACATATCTTTGTACCTAAAAATTTTTCTAAAATTAAGGTATTTAACCTATCTCCAAAATTTTTGCAATTGCAGTAGTAACATTTTATTCTGAGCATAGTACCTTTTATGATTTGGATTTCAGGATATTATCTATTTTTATTCTCACAAAATCTTTTTCGTCTTTTGAAAGTCCAACAAAATAAGCAGAAATAGATATAAAGACAACAGATCCTATCGAAACTATCGCTATCCGCAAGAATCCATAATTCATTTGGTAATGAATAAGCAATAATGGTATGAATGTTGAGATTCCCACTAGAAATATTTTAAGCACTACTTTCTGCATATATTCCAACACTGACAACCCAAGTTTATTCCTTCCTATAAATAAACGTGCAATCTGTGCTATTAACTCAAATAATAATTCTACAACAAAAACGGAATATGCAGGAAAGTCGAGTTTTAAAAACATATACGAAACTGGCAATATCAGCAATAACAATCCACCAACAACACCTTGATAGATCTTGATTTTGCCGGTTGCTTGAATACCTATCATCAATGGATTTGCCATAGGTCCTATCAACGCTGTACACAATACAATTCTAACAAAAACAACAGTATTGTCGGGTATCGTTTCCAACCACAAAGACAAAATATAAGGTGCTTCAACAATAACAGGAAGTATTATTGCCAATAATAAAAAACTGGAGAATTTTGCACTGCTGAACATCAACAAATGCATTCTGCTTAAATCGTTAGATGCATAAGTTTTGGTTATCTGCGGATTAATGGCTGTCTGAAAACTAAACGCGAACTGCTTAACAGCGCTACTTACCTGTGCCGCTATTCCACGTGCCGCGTTTACTATAGGGCCAAAAAACATATTTAGCAGAATGTTTTGTCCCTGCGACATCAGCATGGCTGCTGAATTACCGAACAAACTCCAACTCGCAAAACTGCACATTTCCTTAAATAGAGGTTTGTTGAATGCTTTGTTGTATTTTGTCTCTTCAAAATTCAATCGACAATAAAAAAAATAGCCTGCAATTATTACCACTTGGACCGCTATTAGAAGCACTGCATAAATTTTCAATTTGTCGGCATTAAAATAATTCAAAAGCAAAACCACTCCGAGGTTCAGAAAAACTTCAATAATAGATAGTACCGCGTACACATTCATTTTTTCGTGTGCTATAACTGTTGCATTGTACGGAACGATTATTGTCTTTATAGCCAATATTATAGTAGAACAATGCAATACCCAAAATGCGGCAGATAAACGTGTGGCCGGAATTTGCAACTTGTTGTACAAGAAGTAAAGACCAATTGTTTCCGAGAGAATTACTACTATGACTGCTATCAGCAAATGAATTTGAATACTTGTTGAGAAAACCGATGACAAACGGTTCTTGTCATCCTTGCCTAATTCGAATGTCAAGTATCGTTGTGTGGCAGAAGTCATTGAGGAATTTAAAAATCCAAACATTGTCACTAAACCACCGACAACATTATAAATACCAAAATCTTCAACACCTAACGCTTTCAGGACAACTCTACTTATGTAGAGATTTACTAAAAGGATAAATGCCATTCGTATGTATAACAAAAAGGCATTTTTTGCTATCCGTTTGTTATTTGATGAGTTGTCTGACATTTCCAACAAATTGAAAAACTGTTGTTCAAATGCTTTCCCAAAAGAAATTGGGCTATTTCTTACGACGTAACTTTATCCGTCTTTTCCTCTTTTCTCTGTTGTCCACCTTCTTATCCATGACCTTCCGCATCCAGGCCCAAAAGCCTTTACGCTCAAAGTGCGATGCCTTGCCAATACGCAACAACAAACTGTAAACACGGGTGTTGCGTTTTTGCTGAATCTTGACAAACGGATAAAACACGAATGTGATAAGGAAAGCCAACAATGCCACAATATGCAACTGCAGATTGATTGATGCACCGCATCTATAGGCAATAAACCATATCACAACAATCAGGAAATCAAGGGTAATGAGGCCAACAGAAATGCCCACGTGCGAGAACCCCATTTCAATGAAAAGATGGTGCAGGTGAGTCTTGTCGGGGCGGAAAGGTGAATGGCCCTTGAGTATTCGGGTGGACATGACACGCAGAGTGTCGAATACAGGAATGGCAAGCACTGCCAATGCAAATGCGGCCAGACAAAGGCCTCGCGACTGCAACTGAAGACTAGCGACGGAATCCGCCGTAAAAAGGTCAAGTACAAAGACTGACATTGCCGTTCCTAGCATCAGAGTGCCACCATCGCCAATGAACATTTTTGATGTCTTGCCAAACACATTATGCAGGAAAAACGGTATCAAGGCGCCTGCAATGGAAAATGCCAATATGGCCATAACCTGATTGCCAATGTACCAATACATTGCGCCGAACACAAGACAGGCCATATTTCCAAATCCCGACGAATAACCATCGACACCATCAATAAGATTGATGGAATTGATAATGCCGACAGAGGCGACAACCGTCAACGGAACATATATCCAAGGTGAAAGAATGACACCCCAATTCCACATTCCGTAGAAACTGCCAATGCGAATGCCCACCCTGTACATAAGGAACAGCGTTACGGCTATTTCTAGTATGAAGCGCAAGGTAGGTGAAATATCGCGTATGTCGTCAGTGATGCCAACAACCAACATAATAAACATTGCTAAAAATATTCCTTCAATATCACCATTATCGACTAAGCCCAGGTAGGTGAGAACCGATGCGGCAAAAATTCCGAAAAACACTGCCAAACCGCCAAGTACAGGGACTGGTGTCCGCTGCAGCTTACGAGCATCCGGATTATCAACGATGTTGTACTTTACAGCCAGTCTCAAAACCAAACTGTAAGCCAGCAACGTTGTAATGAATGCTGTCAAGAACGATATTACAATGTTTATAGCCATTTATTTGTTGATTCGTTGATTCGTTGATTCGTTGATTCGTTGATTTGTTGATTTGTTGATTTGTTCCTTAATAATTCTATCCCCAATAGATGATACAATCATACGGCTATTGGGTTCTTTTGATTCGTTTTTGTTCTTCTCTTTGCCACTTAATTACAACCGTCCGTCAACTTTATCCTTTGGCAGGAAGCCTTTGACGTCGAAGATAACGTGGTTAGGCTTCAGCAACGACTCTACGTCAAGTGTGGCGAATTCGTTGTGCGACACGGCCAATATGGCTGAATCGAACTTGCTCTTCGGCAATTCGTTCACCACGTCGATGCCATACTCGCGCTTTGCGACATCGGCATTTGCCCACGGGTCGTAAATGGTAAGATTGAGGTTGTACTCCTTAAGAGATTTCACTATGTCGAACACCTTGGTGTTGCGCACATCCGGGCAGTTTTCCTTGAATGTGAAGCCCAGTATCAGAATATTCGAGTTGAGCACCTGAATGCCTTTCTTGAGCATCAACTTGATCACCTGGTTGGCCACATACTCGCCCATTCCGTCGTTCATTCGGCGGCCTGCAAGTATTATCTCGGGATTGTAGCCATAGCGTTGGGCGCATTGTGCAAGATAGTACGGATCGACTCCGATGCAGTGCCCGCCTACCAAACCTGGCTTGAACGGCAGGAAGTTCCACTTGGTTGATGCGGCTTCGAGAACGTCGTTGGTATCGATGCCCATTCGGGTGAAAATCTTCGAGAGTTCGTTGACAAAGGCTATGTTGATGTCACGCTGCGAGTTCTCAATCACCTTGGCGGCCTCGGCAACCTTGATTGTAGGTGCCAAATGTGTTCCTGCGGTTATTACTGATGAATATACCTCGTTGACTATCTTGCCTATCTCGGGCGTGGAGCCTGATGTCACTTTCTTTATCTTCTCCACTGTGTGCAACTTGTCGCCGGGGTTGATGCGCTCTGGCGAATAGCCTGCATAGAAATCGATATTGTATTTCAGGCCCGACACTTCTTCTATTACAGGTATGCATTCCTCTTCTGTGACGCCCGGATATACGGTTGACTCGTACACCACGATGTCGCCCTTTGAAATCACACGGCCTATGGTGGTGCTGGCTCCGTACAATGGCGTAAGGTCTGGATTGTTGTCCTTGTCGACTGGCGTTGGAACTGCCACCACATAGAAGTTGCAGTCGCGGATGTCGTCGATTCGCGATGTACACTTGAAACCGTTTTTCAGTGCGGACTGAAGCAACTCGTCGCTTACCTCGAGGGTGGCGTCGTGACCTGCCATCAGTGCCTCAACGCGTTTCTGGTTCATATCGAAACCTACGGTCTCGTATTTTGTCGAAAACAGGCGAGCCAACGGCAAGCCTACATACCCTAAACCTATTACACAAATCTTCATAAATTTTCTGACTTTAGACGTTGGACTATAGACATTAGTCGTTGTCGCACGTCAATATATTCGTTTTATATTCTATTTTTTGTTTTTGTCTGCTTGGCAATTTCCGTTTTTAGTCACTGACAGCAGACATTATCTCTAAATTGTTTGTTTCACTGCCACTATTCTGTCCTAAATACTTTATCAGGTTTCTCAAACCACACATTATTGTTACGACATCTTCACATAATTTGAATATAGTCTTTTGTCTTTAGTATTTTTCATTTCAAATTTTCATAGTACCACCCACACGCTTCCTTCAAGCCTTGACGCATACTGAACTTCGGGCAATATCCCAAAAGAGTTTTCGCCTTATCGATGCAAGCCAGTGAATGTGGGATGTCACCCGCACGATTAGGCCCGTGAACAGGCTCTATTCCTGATATTGCGGAATCAAAAGCCGACAAGTATTCCTTCAGATAATCAACTAGTTGATTAAGCGTGGTGCGCTCTCCATAAGCCGTGTTGTATATCTGGTTGACCGCTTCCGGTTTGGTTGTCTCCATTGCCAAAATGTTCATCTGTATCACATTATCGATATAGGTGAAATCGCGGCTATACTCACCATCACCGTTAATCGTAGGCGATTCGTGAGCAATCAACTTCTTGACAAACAATGGGATGACAGCGGCATAAGCGCCATTTGGGTCCTGGCGGCGACCGAAAACGTTGAAATAACGCAGGCCTATATATTCTGTTCCGTAAGTGCGGGCAAAGACATCGGCATATAACTCATTGACATACTTGGTTATGGCGTATGGTGAAAGTGGCTTGCCGATAACATCTTCGACTTTCGGCAACGATTTTGAATCGCCGTATGTTGAACTGCTTGCGGCGAAAATGAATCGTTTCACCTTGGCGTCACGGGCGGCAATGAGCATATTCAAAAATCCGCCGATGTTGACCGCGTTGGTTGTTGCAGGATCGTTAATCGACCTCGGTACAGACCCTAAGGCGGCCTCGTGAAGCACATATTCGGCACCTTCAACCGCGGTCTTGCAGTCTTCAGAATTACGTATGTCGCCAACTATGAGTTTGAATGTGTCGGGATAATTGTCGAGCAACGGCTGGATATTCTCGATGTGGCCTGTCGAGAAATTGTCGAGACACGTGACGTTGTCGCCACGCTCAAGCAATGCCTCGCATAGGTTTGAACCAATAAACCCTGCGCCTCCTGTAACTAATATATTGCTCATTTTCCGACAATCTTCTTTTGGCATTTTCTCTCTTCAATGCATTCTCAATGCAACTCGCAAATATACAATAACCAAATGAATTATGGATAATAAGACTACCGACTTTGAATGTTTTTCGTTTTTGGATATAGGTAGACTTACCAAAACACCCCCGATTTATTAACAGACGCGGGAACCTGCACTTGACACAATGGTTCTTGATGCACAATTGTCATTGGCAACATACGCACAATGAACAAGTTGCTTTTGTTTCAGATTTATCGTTGCTGTCTTGCAAACAATTTGTCATACTGCGCCTTAAGCCTCATTCCGACTGCCAACTCCGAATAGTTTTCGGCAACACGGCTGTAAACGAATTCACTTTTTTTGTCAAACGAATTGTCGCCTATTATCTCAAGTACACGGTTGGCGTAACTCTGTGCCGACAAGTCGTTAATTATCAGATTGTTGTCACCGATAACTGTCCTACTGAACCCTTGCGGACTGGAAATGGGGACCACTCCGTGACTCATTGATTCGGTTATGGTGTTTGACTGGCCTTCGCGTGGCAAAACTGACGGGAACAATATGAAATGCTTGTCGGACAGTTGGTTCATAATATCAGTATGTCTATGCCCTGGCACAAAACTATATGTGCCTCTCTTTAACATATTGTTCATCATCGCCTTCACCTCATCAACATACTGCTGTTTGCCGATGCCTATTATTGTCAGTGTCGCGTCAACGCTTTTCTGTATTATTGAAACCGCCTCGACAATCAGTTTAACGTTTTTTGGCTGTTCCACCCGCCCGAAATAGATGATGTTGACTGGCGATTTCGGCTTTTGCGGAAGGCTTTTTGGCAGAAAATCGGATTCAACAAAATTTGGATAATAAAAAACGGGGGTGTCAGTCAGTGCTTTTAGAAACATCTCATTTTCAATTCCTTGCGAGAAGATGACGGTTGATTTTCGGACTATCTGCCTGAAACAATGCCTATACAAAGCCGAGCCTTGCTGGTGAAATGTTTCGGCTCCGCCTCCGCGCATCTCGTATACAATATTATAATTCAACACTTTAGCAAGAACAACAAATAGGTATTCGCAGAAAACGGTTGGCCCGTAAAATCCTGAAATGTGCACAATGGCACGGCGGGATCCAAAAATCAATATAATACTGAAGATTAGTATGTTATAAATCGTACGGAATGGATAGGTAAGATATTTCAGAAAAGGCGTCGTTGTTGCCTTACTGCGTATCTTTTTTATCACCCGAACTTTATAGCCGAATTTGCGCAACAGGCTCACTGTGCGTCTATTGCCTTCCTCGCCTCCGCCGTAGAATGGCACGCTGGTGTTTGGGAAGGAGCCGTAAAAGTATATTGTGTTCAAACCGTTAACCGAATAATTGCCTAAACTGTTCGGCCGATGCCGATTGGTACAAAGATAATCCTTTTGACTGAATGTTGACAGCCTTTGCCATTGCGCTGGCCATTGCGCTGGCATCGTCGACAGGGACGGTGTAGCCATTAACCCCGTTTTCGACAATCCGCCCGATAATTGGCACGCTGACTGTTGCCACCACTGGAGTCTTCAGGTACAACGCCTCGAGCAACGAATTGGGCAAGCCTTCGTGCCGTGAAGGCAGGACAAAGCAATCGGCATATTTTATCCATTGGTATGGATTCAGTGTCAACCCTATGAAATGCACCTTTTGCGACAAACCGCATTTTTCCACCTGACTTTTTGTCGATATAAGAACTTCTGAACCGGCGTTGCAATCTCCAATAAGATACAAATGCGCATCTTTCTCCGAGGTCGAGAATCGTGCAAAGGCATCTATCAAGACGTCCAGACCTTTCTGTGCACTGAAGCGTAAAACCGAAACAATGTTTGGTCCCGAACAAGTGTATGGCGAAGTGATGCCAGATATTTTCTGGTCAATATATTGAGTGTCAACATAATTATGCAGAATCCGCACTTTTTGCGCATCAACACAAAGCCTGTCAACCAGTTCGGCAGACATCTCCTCGGTCTGCGCCACAATGATGTCAGCCATCGGATAAACGCGCCTTGCGACAAGGTTGAAGAACTTTGAATAAATGGCGAGCGTCATATTGCTACGCACTACGGTTTTTATCCCGCCTGCAATTTTGGAAGCCAATATCACCCTGATATTCAAATAGTGTAGCGAGCAGAACACTGCATCAGGGCGTTCCCGTTTGAGATACCTGACAAGTTTGACGGTGGCGAAATCGTATATCTTATAAACATACAAAAGCGACGTCTTGTAACAGTCGGGGATGAAAGGCAGAATCTTGTCGACAGAGCGTCCAACCACAACAAACTGAACATCAAAGTTTTCCGTATCAAGAAATTTGGCAATGGTTATTGTCATACGTTCCGCACCGCCGACGCTGTTTGGCAAGAAAAACACAACCTTGCGCTTGCCACCTGCCGATGATGCCTGACGTTTTAACACAATTTGTTCCCGCAAGTGTCAAACCATTCGACGAACTTTGCCATTCCGTCTTTCAGGAGTGTCTTAGGCCGATAGCCGAAATCGTGCTCCAATGCCGAAGTATCGGCGTATGTACGGTAAACGTCGCCTTGTTGCATTGGCATCATTTCCTTGATTGCGGTCTTGCCAATGGCAGTCTCGAGCGTATGTACAAAATCCGCCATTTGCACTGGATTTGAGCAACCCACATTGTAGATTTTGTGTCCCGATGCGCTTCCTTCTGATTGTGTATTTGTCATAATTTCAACCACATCGACAATGTCATCAATATAGGTGAAATCGCGGAACATATCGCCATTGTTGAACATCTTGATTGGATTGCCGACGCATATTGCCTTGGCAAAAAGCATAGGCGACATATCGGGACGGCCCCACGGACCATATACTGTAAAAAAACGCAGGCCTGTAACCCGCATATCGTACAACTGCGAATAACTTTCGGCCAACGCTTCATCGGCAACCTTTGTGGCCGCATACAGGCTTACGGGATTGCCTATAGGGTTGCTTTCAGAAAACGGGATTGCCTGGCTGTCGCCATATACACTACTCGACGAGGCATATATGAAATGACTGATGCCGTGAGTGCGGCAATTATCCAAAACATTGAAAAAGCCTACTATGTTACTGCCGATATACGCGTAATGGTTGTCTATAGGA
>CALCFP010000239.1 GCA_937900725.1 uncultured Bacteroidota bacterium
GCAAAAGGAGTGTTTTGATGGAAAGGACACACGAAGAATTTATGAATCAGCAGTACTATATGATAGCAATGCATTACATGATCCAGATGAAAAAGGAAGGTATCCTTGATCTGGAGGATCTGGTCGAAGCCATAGGGATTCCCAAGGAAAGACTCTGCACGCACTGCTGGGATTGCTCAAGTCGCGGATAAAACGCATTACATAAAATTCACGCAAAAGGGCTTCAAATACTACATTTGGAGTCCTTTTTGTTTTTTCCACAACCATAAAACACCGACAAAATATAGTAGCGCAATACGCATTTAGTATTGCGTAATTGTTAAATTGCACTCACAATCCAAACAATGGCATTTAATATGAAACGGCCCATTCTGTTATTTTTTATAATATTGATATTCAATACAAAGACAGCATACACCCAAACCGACACTTCAAGTTGCGAGAACATTTCCAAACGTCCCAAAATAGGACTTGTGCTATCGGGCGGTGGCGCAAAAGGAATGGCCCACATCGGCATTCTGAAAGAACTTGAATCAGTAGGAATCTATCCCGACTACATAACAGGCACAAGTATGGGTAGCATAATTGGAGCCTTGTATTCAATAGGTTACAGTATCGAAGAGTTGGAAGATTTCGCCCGCAACACCAAATGGCTTGAACTGATGTCGAACACACTCGACCAGAAACAGATTTCGATTGACCAGAAAGACGATTTGGGCTGGTATCCTATCGAATTCACTTTCGAGAACGGCAAGCCTGTTATGTCATCAGGCGTGATTGAAGGCCAGAACCTGTCGCAGTTCTTCTCAAGACTGACTTGGTGCACCGCAGGGATAAACAAGTTCGACGACTATCCCATCCCGTTCCGTTGCTACGGAGTCGACATTCTGAAAGGACGGCTGATAGAATTCAGCGAAGGCAACCTTGCACAGGCCATCCGTGGCAGTATGGCCATTCCGCTCGTGTTCTCGCCAGTTGTCATCGAATGCGAGACCGACACAATGATGATTGTCGATGGTGGCGTTATGCACAACTTTCCAGTCGACGACGTCCGCCAAATGGGTGCCGACATTGTAATTGGCGCATACACAGGCTACGAGGACAGCGTGTCGGCAGTCGAGATGAACTCCATTGCAAAAGTAACAGGACGCGTGCTTATGTTTGGTGGCGTTACCGACTCAAAACAGCAAATAGAACACGTCGACTACCTCATCGCGCCTGATATGCACGGCATCCAGCCATCTGACTTCCTTCAAGCCGACAAGATAATAAAGCGTGGCGAGGAATCAGCAAAACTGCACCACTCCGAACTGAAACGCCTCGCCGACTCGCTCAACCGCATCGAGCCACACAATCGCCCCGCTCCGCTTGTCCGCCACGACTCCATCCTTATCGGGAAAGTCATCATCAACGGAATAAAGATAACCGACGAAGAAAACGCTTACGGCATTATCAATATAAAAAACAACCAATACGTCACCGTGTCAACCATTGAAGACGCCACAACACGGCTTTATGCCACACTTCTTTACAATTCAATCAATTACCGCATCGAGACAAACAGCAACGGCGAAATAGACCTGATATACACCGTCAAGGAAAAAGGCCATAGCCAGTTCAAATTTGCTTATTACTACGACAACATCTACAACATAGGATTCACAGCCAAATATGAACGCAGAAACCTATGGAACAAGAAATACAGCACGTCCATTTACGCCAACATCAACCGTCATCCAGGCTTCCACGCGCAACTCAACAGAAGCGCGAGCCGTGACAACACTCTAAGTTTGAGCACAAAACTCGAAGTCCACTTCGATTTCAAATATGCCTACAACAAAAACAAGAAACTGGGCGACTACAAATACAACCATTTCTGCTGGGATGTGATAGGATTAAACAAGACTTTGAACACATATACCAAAATGGGACTGTCGGCATACTACGAAGCATTTGTCACAAAAACCGACAAAGACACCTACTCTGGCCTGACTGACAACGACGAACTGACAAGCCAGCCTGGTCTGCGATTCTACACCAAGCACAACTCTTACGACGACAATCTGTACCCCAAACACGGCTCAAAATGGCACGCTGAACTAAAGGGCGCCTTTGGCTCAAAACGCAAAATCACCGACGATGAAAATGAACCTGCCGTCGACTCTGTCATCAGACACACCAACTATATGAAAATCAGTTTCAATTACGAATCGGCATTCACATTCAGCAACAACACGACGTCGCTTTTGCCATCGGCATACATCGGCATTGCCACTAACGACATACAGAGTGCCGATATGTTCTACATTGGCGGTTACAAATACAATCTGCGCTACGGACAGACTCCGTTTGTAGGATTCCAGTTGAACCACGTCTGCGACAGAAACTTTGGAAGTGTCGGCT
>CALCFP010000240.1 GCA_937900725.1 uncultured Bacteroidota bacterium
GTTGAAGGTGCGGGCAATTTCCCAAAGTGAATCGCCACGGCGCACGGTGTAAATCTCGTACTCGCCTTCTTTCAGCGTTTCGTTGGACGTTGTGCTTGATTTTGTGGCACTTTGAGTCGAGGACTTGCCAACCGAGGCTTGTTTCTCGTCGAACGACATAGTGTTAATCTTCTCGTATTTCGACACTTTCGACTTTGGCACGTAGATAATCAGTTTTTGTCCGCCACGTATTGTGTTGCGCGACATTCCGTTCCAATATTTGATGTCGGAAACGCGCACATTGTACCAACTTGAAATGAATCCGAGATTGTCGCCCGATTTCACGGTATATGTCAGTTTTGCATAATTGCCTTTAGGCGGCCCAGGAATGTAAGTGTTGTGTTCGGGCTTCTTGTTCATCACTGCGGGGTTGAAGTACAGCGAGTCCTTGTAGTGCGAAATGGAATCTTCCAGTTCTATGTAGCGCAGTATTTGGTCGGCTGGCAGGCGCAGTGCGTATGGTTTAGTGTGTCCAGGGATAATGTCGTGGCGGTATTGCGGATTCAGGTTTCGCAATTGGTCCACTGAAATACCCATAAAGTGGCTGATTTGCTCAAAATGGATTTTTTTCGATACCATTACACCGTTCAACTCGATTCTCTTCTCGTCCATAATAAATATGTTCTCATTCTCCAGTACCTTCTTTGCTGGCAGCTCTCCCTGGACTTTAATCGGCATTTTGTATTCGGCAGGTTTCAGGTTGTGTTCCTTGTAGTAGTTCATTATGTACGCTGCCGCGATGTATGCAGGTACATATCCGCGTGTCTCGCGAGGCAGGTGGTAGTAAATGTCCCAGTAATTACGTTTGCCGCCACTGCGCTTGATAGCCTTGTTTACATTGCCAGGCCCGCAGTTGTAGGCGGCAATCACCAAAATCCAGTCGTGATATGTTTTATACATATCGTTCATAAAGTTGGCGGCCGCGTATGTCGATTTTATTGGGTCGCGGCGTTCGTCGACAAGGCTGTTCTCCTCGAGTTTGTACATTCTGCCTGTGCTGAACATAAACTGCCAGAGTCCAGTGGCGCCCACTCTCGACACTGCATTTGGATTGAGCGCCGACTCTATCACTGCAAGGTATTTCAGTTCTGTAGGCATCCCTTTCGAATCGAAAACATCTTCAAAGATGGGGAAGTAGTAATCGGCCACGCCGAGCATATTTTCCACCAGTTCGCGACGTTTGTGCGAGTACAGGTGAATCATATTGCTGACAATCTTGTTGTACGATATTTCAATCTCAAGAGGCAGTTTTGCTAGACGGCTCATATACACAGAGTCGGGAAAGTCGGGAATGAGAGTGGTGTCTTCGCCTCCAATGAACGATGTGTCGTTCCCTATCGATGCTAAAGTGTCTATCCACATTTGCGAAAGGCTGTCAACTGCCGCCGATATTTCAATTTCTATGCTGTCTGACACCGACGGCCATTCAAAGTCGGTAGTGTCTGTAAACAGGGTGTCGGTAGTTGGCAGTGTGTCAAATGAAGGGATGGTATCGGCCATAGTGTTGAATGCCAACATTGTGGCGCAACTTGCAATTATCAGTTTTTTTATCATTTCCAGTATTTTGTCAGAATGTAACCGTCAAATTAACGCCAACGGGCGTTCCAGTGCGGGAACCTGTTATGTCTGCATAGTCAGGCATAACCATAGGATCGGCTTTTATTGACAGGTCCTTGTCTATAGTAAAATCGAAAAAATGTGCATCCACGTTTGCGTCTATAACCTGTAGCAAGTACAGGGCTCCAATGCCTATGAAGCACAAATCGCGGTAGCGTCGCCAAGAGTTTTTCAGTTTCAGTGAATTTTCTTTTGGATATTTGCTCACGGTGTTGGGGTCGTCATCTGTTGCCCACTTGTAATCTTGTCGGTATTTCTTGTAGACAAAGTTGTTATAGTTGGCATAGTAGATCAAGCCTGTAAATCCGCCATAGATAATAGGAATCTTCCAATATTGTTTATTGTAGTATTGTCCAAGGCCAGGAACCAGCGATGACATGAACGTTGCCTTGTTAGGCTTATGCGATGCGGCATAGGTGCTGTCAGGAATGTCGAATCCGTCGGCATATTGTGCGTGTGCAGGTTTCGCAGTTGCAAACGCTATCGCAACAAAGGAAACAATCAGCAGTAAACAACTTCTTATAGTCACAATTTGTTGTTTTATGTAACTTATTTATAAAGAGTTGAGTTTGTCAAACAATGATATGATGCGTTCAAGGTCGCTGTCATCCTTGAATGATATCACTATTTTGCCATTGCCTTTGTCGGTACGGCTGAATTTCACCTTCGACTTGAAGAATCCGTTCAGTTTGTCTTCCAAATCCTTGTATGTGCTGTCGGTTTTCTTGACGTTTTTAAATGGCTTCTTGTTGCTGCCACTTTGCTCTTTTAAGTCGCTGGCAATGTCTTCTACTTCCCTTACCGAAAGGCCTTCATTCAAAATCCTTTCAAACACGAAATTCTGGTCATCGGCATTGTCAATGGAGAGCAGAGCCTTTGCGTGTCCCATTGACAAAAGGCGTTTGCGCAGGCCGAGTTTTATTTCGTCGGGCAGGTTGAGCAAGCGCAGGAAGTTGGCTACAGTCGAGCGTTTCTTTCCCACACGATCACTTAGGTTTTCTTGAGTGAGGTTACACTCGTCAATCAGGCGTTGGTAACTGATGGCAATCTCAATCGGGTCGAGGTCCTCGCGTTGGATGTTCTCAACCAGTGCGAGTTCAAGCATTGCCTGGTCGTTGGCTGTGCGGATGTATGCAGGCACCTTGTCGAGTCCAGCCAGTTTCGATGCACGGCATCGGCGTTCGCCAGATATTATTTGGTAGCGTCCGCTATCGAGTTTACGTAATGTTACAGGCTGTATTATGCCGAGTTGCTTTATTGATTCCGATAATTCGTTCAGCGCGTCCTCGTCAAATTCGGTACGTGGCTGAAATGGGTTCACGTCTATCAGATCGAGACTCACCTCGTCAATTGCCGAGTTTGTTGTTTGGGGTTGGACATTGGCTCCTTTCAGCAAGGCATTAAGGCCTTGTCCTTTTTTTTCAAGACCCATGTCGGTCAGTCCGCGGCCCAATGCCGATTTCTTTGGTGTTGACATATTTATTGTATGGTTTTTTCTTCAGAATCCATTTGTGTCATATTGTTGCGTTGAAGCACCTCGCGTGCAAGGTTCATATAGTTTATGGTGCCTACCGACTGTGAATCGTATAGCACGCAAGGCTTTCCGTAACTTGGAGCCTCGCTCAGTTTCACGTTTCTTGTAATCATTGTTTCAAACACCATATCCTCAAAGCAGCGGCGTACTTCCTCTACAACGCTGTTTGCCAAACGCAGGCGCGAGTCGTACATTGTGCAGAGGAATCCTTCAATTTGCAAGTCGGGGTTCAGGCCTCCTTGAATCAGTTTGT
>CALCFP010000241.1 GCA_937900725.1 uncultured Bacteroidota bacterium
TACAGCGTGAACCGAGGTCAACAGGGTGCTCAGCAAAAAGTCCGAGATTTGAAAATCTGTCAATATCATATCCAAGAGCCTGTGCAAATGTCTGTATAAATGATCCGCAGCCTGATGAACATGCCTCATTAAGCTGAACATCGTCTACACTCTTGTCGCGCATCTTAATGCACTTCATATCCTGTCCGCCGATATCCAACACAAACGACACATTGGGATCGACATATTTGGCAGCGACAAAATGAGCCATTGTTTCCACTATCCCGTAATCAAGATTAAACGCCGTACGAAGCAGGTTCTCGCCATATCCAGTGGCACAACTGCCTGCAATTATCACATTGTCTGGATTCGGCACACTTGAGTACATACGCTTCAGTCCGTCGGCGAATGTCTTGAAACTATCGCCATTATTTCTCTGATAGTCAGTATATACAATTTCGCCATTCTCATTTGTAAGCACAATTTTTGTAGTTGTACTGCCAGAATCGATGCCCAAGAAATACCTTGACCTACTGCTTGTATCAAAATTGGCTCGAGGCACGAAATGATTCATTTTTTGCTTGTGCCACTCATTATAATCGTCAGACGAAACGAACAACGGCGTCAGACGCTTTGAAAAATCGACGGGCGACTCATCCTTCGCGAAACGCAATATATATATGAGTTCCGAGAGCCTTATTTTACGTTTGCACAACTGCTTGGCCAGCAATGCGCAACCTAACGCAGGGATAATCTGCGCATTTTCGGGCAAGATGCAGTCGCTTTCGGCAATGTCCAAAACGTGTGTGAAATGCTTTTTTAGTTCAGGAAGGAAAGCGAACGGTCCGCCGCAAAAGAACACATTCGGCTTAATGTCCATACCGCGGGCAAGCGAGGCCACAACCTGCATTGCAACAGCATTGAACACCGATGCGGCTATATCGTTTCTGCTAACATTCCTGCTTATCAGATTCTGGATATCGGTTTTTGAAAAAACGCCGCAACGCGAAGCAATCGGATATATAGTCTCAGCCTTTTCGGCAAGCGCGTTCAGTTCATTGGTCTCCACACCGAGCAGCGTCGCCGTCTGGTCGATGAACGCACCAGTGCCACCTGCACAACTGCCATTCATCCTAATGTCAGGGACCTTGCCTTCCTCAAAGAAAATCATCTTGCTGTCCTCGCCCCCCATATCGACAAAGGTATGCACCTGAGGATAACGCTGCTTGATTGTTTCGGCGGCAGCGACAACCTCCTGAATGAACCCGAGGTCCAAACGTTCGGCATACCCCATTCCAACCGAGCCCGTCAGCACTATATCGAGCCAGCAGTCGCCCAAACGATGGAAAACGCGTGTGGCAACGTAATTGGCGGTCTGCCTGATAGCCGCATTATGCCGTTGATAGTCAGAATAAACAAGTTTGCCATCGGAATCGAGCAAGGCAACCTTCAGCGTGGTTGAGCCTATATCGACACCAAGGCTATAATGAATTTCATTCTTCATTTTCCTATTTAATTGAAATATTTAATAGACTTATTAAAGATTGTGCAAATTAAGCCAAAAATTCTGCACAAACGCAAGAAAAAAATTAAGGAGAGATCAATAAATTGCCTGTAGTGATTTTGAATATTTTGTCAGGCAGATTGATTGGTTGAACGAAGGATCTGTGCGTGCACTGTGACTGAGCACAATCTTTCGAAAATTGAGTGCAATTTCGAACTTGTTCGATCATTGCCGAAACCTAGAAAGAACGGCTAAGCGAACCGAGCAAGATGGCGACAAAAATACAAAAGCACCCAAAAGATTAAAAAATGCTTCATGTTTACAAAAAAATCGGGGAATTTATAGAAATCCCCTTAACAAAAAAAAGGATACGTAACGAAACGTACAGACAAGAAAGGATACAAAAAAGGGCACCTGAAAGGTGCCCTTGAAAAACATTATATAAGATTACTTCTTAACATTAGCTTTTACCTTGTCAACAAACTCTGCAGTTGGCTTGAACGAAGGGATGTAGTGTTCTGGAACTACAATAGTTGTGTTCTTAGTGATGTTGCGTGCTGTCTTTTGTGCACGTTTCTTAATAGCAAAGGTACCAAAACCTCTCAAGTAAACATTATCACCCTTTTCCAAAGATGATTTAACACTGTCCATAAAAGATTCAACAACCTTCAATGCTGTTACTTTCTCAATACCTGTGTTCTTTGAGATTTCATTTACTAATTCTGCTTTTGTCATAACTAAAATATTTTATAATCAATAAATTAAATTTTCAGTTCGGCAAATATATGAAATTGAACCTTGAAACCAACTCAAAAACTGCTTTTTTATTTAAAAAATCTTAAATACCTGAAATTCAACAACAAAAGAGCATTTCCCAACAGATTAAAACAGAAAACTCATACTTCAAATTTGATATTGAAGCACGCTTTTAACCATTTTTGCAAAAGCCGATAAGTAAAATATGCTACTTTTACCATCAAAATAAATGAGAATTGCAGACGTTCAGATATGGATTAGTCAAGACTTTTACCACTTTTCACCACACATAAAAAAAATGAACAGAAGAAAAAAAATCATTTTGGCACTTATACTCCTTCCACTGCTTTCGACAGCACAAAATGTCGGGCAGGATGCCGACTCGATACTCAACTATACCGACATCAACGGACTGAAACAGGGACACTGGATAAAAAAATACCCCAACGGCAATACGCAATACGAGGCCTACTTTGTCGACGGCAAGCCCGTTGGCGAATACAAACGGTTCGACCGAAACGGCTACCTATATGCACATCTCACATATGATGAAAAAGGCATAAAGGCCGATGCAAAATTCTTCCACCGAAGCGGCAAACTTTGCGCCATCGGCAAATATATAGGTCAGGAACGCGACAGCATCTGGCTATACTATTCCGACGGCGGGATACTCTATCTTCAGGAATCATACAGTAACGGCATCAAAGACGGAACATTCATCAGATACTCGTCAGAACGCAAGAAACTTGAAGAAACGACTTGGAAAAACGGCATCAAGGACGGTCCGTGGCGGAAATACTTCTCGTCTGGCAACATTATGTTCGACGTGAACTACACCAACGGCAAACTAAACGGAGAAGGCAAGGTGTACTACGACAACGGCAAACTGAATAAGAAAGGCAAATATGTCAACGACCTTATGGAAGGTTCGTGGCTCATCTTCGACGAGAGCGGCAACTACAAGAAACAATACGTTTACAAGCACGGATACTGCGAAGAACTTGCCGAAGAGCAAAACAGGGAAATAAACGAACTTGAATCTCACAAAGGTGAAATTGAGGGTCCTGAAGAGCATCTTGACGACCCAACCTGGCTAATGCGGTAAGACAATGAGCGGAAAGAAAGTGCTTATGGCCATGAGCGGCGGCATCGACAGTACAATGTCGGCCATCCTGCTTCTTGAACAAGGATACGAACTCATAGGCGTCACATTCCGGTCGTTCGACTCGGACGCCG
>CALCFP010000242.1 GCA_937900725.1 uncultured Bacteroidota bacterium
CCGTTGTTTGTGGGTAAAACTTGGAACGGCACAGCCTACAACCGTACCGACACTTTGCAGGAATACCAGTATCGTGTCGAGGCTATGGACACCGATATGCCGATAGGCGATTTCCGCTTCGACTCAGTCCTCACTGTATCTCAAAAAAACGAGTTGACAGCAATCACAAAAGAATATTTCGTTGAGCGTTACGCCAAGAATGTCGGGCTTGTCCAGAAACAGCAAATCGACATATATTCAGATACTTACAATCCAGATGCCGATATTGAGGACCGCATTACTCAAGGTACACTCATATATTACGATTTAATAGACTATGGCAAATGATTGAGCAGGATGCATTGTCGCTTTTCGAACTGATGCATAACGTAAAGACCGAATTGAAGTCGCTTTTTGCATCGTCGGTATGGGTCGTGGCCGAGATTATGGAATGCGGGCTCAATCGTAACGGTCATTGTTACCTTGAATTGGTTGAGAAGGATCAGGAGGCTGACAAGATTATCGCCAAGACAAAAGCCACAATATGGTCAGGAGTCAGTTCTCGTTTGTTGCCTTATTTCGAATCGGTTACTGGCGAGTCTCTGCACACAGGAATGAAGGTGCTGGTGCGAGTCACTGTCGAGATGTCTGAAGTGTACGGCTTCAGCCTAAATATTTTAGATATCGATGCACAATATACTTTGGGCGACATTGCGCAACAGCGGGCAAGAGTGATAGCCCAACTTACAGCCGATGGTGTCATCGATATGAACAAGCAACTCGAATTGCCGATTGTGATTCAGCGTGTTGCAGTCATCTCGTCGGCCACGGCCGCTGGTTGGGGCGATTTCAAGAAACAGTTGGCCGACAATCCGTACGGATATGATTTCAGTGTGGAATTGTTTCCTGCGCTAATGCAAGGCGACGGGGCCACAAATTCGATAATTGATGCTTTTAACCAGATTTTCAGCCGTCTCGACGAATTTGACGCAGTGGCGATAATGCGGGGAGGAGGCTCAAAATCCGATTTGAGTTGTTTCGATCAATACCTTTTAGCATACAATGCGGCACAATTCCCGTTGCCTATAATTACAGGAATCGGTCACGAGCGCGACGATTCAGTGCTCGACCTTGTAGCAAATGTGCGCTTGAAGACACCAACGGCCATAGCATCATATCTTGTTGACCGTATCGTCGATTTTGAACACCATCTCAATGAAACGTTCGACAATCTGATTGCTTTGGCAAGGAAACGTGCTGACTCTGAGATGCAATGCATTGGAATTCTGGCTCAGAGATTTATTTTGGGAACACGCAATGCTATAAATTTTCAGGTACAATATCTGGCAAATACCGATATTGAAATGAAAACTGCGTTGTGTAGATTGTTTGATTGGAATATGATGCGAATATCTTCTATTGAGCAAAAAATATCATTGTTGCCCAAAATAATGCTTAATGCCGGTAGTTCGCAGTTAGCACAGTTGGCCCAACGCTTTGATTCATCTGTAAAAGGTTATTTTGACTGCAGGCAAAAGCAACTTGAAAAACTAGAGACAGTCAATAACCAACTAAATCCGCAAAACATACTTAAAAGAGGATATGCCATAGTCGCCACTGCCGGAAAAACCGTTATGTCGGTAAGGCAAGTCAAGCAAGGAGACAAGTTGACAATCCAGGTCGCCGACGGTAGGATAGAAGGTGTGGTGAGGTGAGTCAGATTGTGTCATTTCGCACATAAAATAGGCTTTTGTTTTCAGTAAATTACGCATACAAAGTTGCTTCGAACATGTTTCGCATTCTTCTTAAGACTATGTACCGAGGAAGAAAACGAAAACAATTATTATAGATGTATCGCGGTGACGAGGAATACTTGTATCGATAATGTGTTGTATGAATGATAATAAAAAACTGTGATTGAAAGAGATACAAAAAAGGAATGGACGAGTGTCCATTCCTTTTCATCAAAATAGTTGCTAACGCTATTTTTTTAGGCTATTGCCTAAATCCTTCATTTGTTCAATGTCCGATTTTGTCCACTTGTTCATATACAGCATCAAACTGTCGGCCGACTTGATTTTGCCGTCGTTGTACAGATTCAGAAACTCGTTAATCCTGTCAAGGAATTCGTCAAACGAATGTTTGAGTTGCTTCATGCCGTCAAATTCTTCGGCGTAGCCTTCTACATTTCCAAAGTGGTATGATGCAAAGTCAATTAGGCTGCGCAATGTTTCCTTTATTTCCTTTTTTGATTTATTGGCGCGAAATGTCGTGTAAACTGAATTTTCCAACTCAGTCAGTTTCTTCAGTTGCTCGTCAATCTCGATAATGCCCATTCCGTAGTTTTCGTTCCATTCTATTAGTGGCTGTTCCCCGACCTCAGCGTTGAATTCGTTTTCGCTTTCAGCCTTTGTGACTTGCTTGCTTGCCTTCCTGGGTTTGGCAGGTGTCAATGGTGGTTCTGCATTCAGTTGGTCTTCAAGTTCCGCAATCTTTGCATTTGACTGCTCGTTTTCTTCCTTGAGTTTGTCGATTATGGAGTTGGCATTCATTTGTTCGGTTACGTTGATGCCTACTTTTATCACTTTGTAAGGATGATTCTCGTTTTGGTCAAATATAGGCGAGTAAGTTTCCGATATCCACAAATCCTTGTTGTTGAGAGTGATGTGGCTCGTTTCGGTAATAGTCTTGCCCATACGGAGATTGTTCCACATTTGAAGGTGGCTCATTAGTTGTTCTTGCGACAAATCTACGCCGTCGTCCGACTTTTGTCCAATGATTTCGTCGGCAGAAGTTCCAAGCATTCTCGCATAAGTGTCGTTGACGTTTGTTATGGTTCCGTCCATATCGTATTCAACCATAATTAGTTTGTCGTTGATGACCTTCATTATGGCGTTTGACTCGTTTTCCCTGCGGGCGGCTTCTTCCTGTGTGG
>CALCFP010000243.1 GCA_937900725.1 uncultured Bacteroidota bacterium
GACTCAAAGGCACCTTCAATGCCGTACAAGGAATTCCTTGAAGGCGAAGTGCGCTACAACTCGCTTACACGCAGCTTCCCCGAAAATGCCGAGAAACTGTTTGAGCAAGGCAGTCAGGATGCCGAAAAGCGCTACAAGAAATATTCTGATATGTAATTATCGTGAATTTCCATACCCATCGGGTATATATAATGAAAGCCAATTCCTTCGGGGTTGGCTTTTTTTGTGAATAAAAAAAATCAATCTCACTTGAAGATTGACCCTTTTCAGTATGAAGAAATCGAAAATTTCTTTGTCTGCCCTTGCCTGACATTCGCCAAGCAGATTCTTGAAGTTTGGTTCCGCCGATTGTAGAAACTGTGTCTCCTACCCTTATTTAACCGAACAGCCAAACAACTATAATATTTGAACGGCGCGAAGGTAGCGTGCCATTACTACATAGCCCCTGTAAATTAAAATTTGGTAGAGATTAATATAAATTCGGTCAAAACTGAATGAAATTCGGTCGTTTGGCAGCATCAGCCCAAGACTGTCTGGCGGTAGAACTGACGGCAGAGGTCCTTGCTGATTTCGAACTCGTCAACCGATTGGGTGGTTAGGTCGCAGACATATAGCTTGTTTGTCTGCGCAATGTGCAGGCGTGCATACCTGACAGCATTGGTGTCCTGCAACTCGGTCATAAAGTAAACGGCCAGCTGAACCTCGTGGCGGGTAAGGTCGTCCTTAGTGAAGATGAACAGTTCAAATTGGTCGAAATCGCCGTAGAAACCGTCGGCAACCTTGTGCACCTTGCTTTTGATGATGCGTTTTAGCGGCAATGCCAACGACCAGTACCGTTTTTCGAGTTCGCCCATATATTGCAGACTATCGTTCAAGCCGTATGAGTAGCCGTAGAGCCTTATATCGTGCAAGTCGCCCTCGTTGATGCAGAAAATCTCCTTGCCCGCAAGTTCGTTCACAAGCAGTTCGGCCTCAGTCTTGTTCTCCTTTATGGCACGCGTGACCTCTATGCCTAGTTTATGTTCAGCATCCTGCAAATCAGGGCGGTCAGAGTTGACCAGATGAGCATACTTGTCGCCCAACACAGTATGCAGCACATTCATTGCATACCGCTCAAAAAAGGTTGTATCAAATTTCGGCTCAATCATACGGGAAAGATATTCAAACATTCGGTAATTGTCAAGTGAAGGCCATAAAACGGGAGTTTTTTATTTTAGGCGCTGAAAAAAAACAAGGACCGTCTATCGCAATGCAAAAATTGGCACCCGCATCCTTTTCAAATACCTCTATTTTTCTACCTTTGCGCCCAAATGCCAACTATTTACACATAATTGACAATGTACGAATACATTCAAGGAAAGATAGTGGAACTGACACCAACCTACGTTGTTGTGGACAACAACGGAATCGGCTATATGATACTTATCTCACTCAACACTTACACAGCCCTTTCGGGCAAGGAGCAGGCCGTTGTCTTCCTGCATTACGTGGTCAGGGAGGATGCACAACTGTTCTACGGCTTTTACTCGAAAAACGAGCGCGAGGTGTTCCGCCTTTTGCTCACCGTTTCGGGCGTTGGAGCCAACACAGCGCGTATGATTCTGTCGTCGTTGAGTGCTGCCGAACTGCGCGATGCAGTGCTTTCGGGCAATGTGACAATGATAAAGAGCATCAAGGGGGTTGGGCAGAAGACTGCCGAGCGTGTGATTGTCGATTTGAAGGATAAAATTGGCAAAACAGAGGCAAATACAGATTTTTTATTCGCCCAGAGCAATACAAACCGCGAAGAAGCGTTATCTGCTTTGGTGGCTTTAGGCTTCCAAAAAATTGTTGTGGAGAAACTGCTCGACAAGTTGCTTAAGGAGAACCCTACGATGCAAGTCGAGGAAATGGTGAAAAAAGCCTTGAAGTCGATATAAGTTGTTTTTGATGAGGTCGATAATAAAAGTGAAACTGCGTTTTCTATTGGCAGGCTTGCTGATGATTGTCACCGTGGGCGGTTATGCGCAGACGGGTGGCGACACTACGGCATTGCCTTACCGTATCCCACGGCAGAAATCCACACCTTACGAGACCTCGCGCCCCGCATCAAACCTTAACCTTAAGGACCCTTCAAACTTTTCAAACGAGGTTGAATATGACGAGGAGAACGACCAGTACATCATACACCAGAAGGTTGGTGGCGTTGACGTGCGTCCGCCGTTTACAATGTCGCGCGAAGAATACGGCGATTATGACGTAAACACCTCGCTTAAAGGATATTGGCGCCAGCGCTACCAAAACGAGAGTTTTGAGCGCCAGGGCGGTTCGCTCACCAAATTCAACGTGAACAACGAGTTGTTCGAGACCATTTTCGGCAGTAACGTCATCGATATCAAGCCACAAGGTTCGGCATCGCTTCGCTTCGGACTCAAGATAACCAACACCCAGAACCCGAACATAGCGCAGTCGCTTCGCCGTCAGACCATTTTCGACTTCAAGGAGAACATACAGATGAGCGTGTCGGGCAAGATTGGCGACAACCTTGAGATGAAAATCAACTACGACACCGAATCGCAGTTTGAGTTCGACAATACAATCAACCTCAAGTTCCAAGGCAAGGAGGACGACATAATCCAGAAGATTGAGGCAGGTAACGTGTCGTTGCCTTTGAGCACATCGCTCATAACAGGTAGCCAAAGCCTGTTCGGCGTGCTGACCGAACTCAAGTTCGGCAAACTGTACGTCTCTACTGTCATTTCACAGCAGAAGGGCGAGTCGAGGACCATTACAACGCAAGGCGGAGCACAGCCCAACACCTTCGACGTGTCGGCCGTCGATTACGATAAGAACCGCCACTTCTTCCTTTCGCACTTCTTCCGCTCGCAGTACGACAAGGCCCTCAAGCAGTTGCCTTTGATAGTTTCGAGCGTGCAGATAACCAAGATTGAAGTTTGGGTGACCAACACCAAAAAGACCACCGAAAACGCCCACAACATTGTGGCATTCGTCGATTTGGGCGAAGAACGCGAGGAGTACCCTATGTACAACCGCAAGGACAAGGCCGTGTTGAGCACCTCACTCGACTACGGGCTGTATCCTGTTCCTGACAACAACGCCAACAACCTTTACAAGCAGATAACGGCAATCCCTGATGTCCGCAACATCGACCAGGTGACAAAGCAACTGACAGCCGAAGGATTTGCTGGCGCCCGCGACTACGAGAAAGTAGAATACGCCCGCAAACTGAACACCAACGAGTACACAATCAACACGCAGTTGGGCTACATAACACTGAACACCGCGCTCAACGGCGACGAGATTCTGGCCGTGGCCTACGAGTACACCTACAACGGCCAGACCTACAAGGTAGGTGAATTCACCAGTGATGGCATCACCAACCCAAGCAATCTGATTGTCAAGTTGATAAAGGGCAGCAACTTCTCGCCAAAATATCCAAACTGGCACCTGATGATGAAGAACGTCTATTCGTTGGATGCTTATCAACTTAATTCTGAAGATTTTACACTCGAGGTTGAATACTATAACAACAAGTCACGCGTTCGCAAATTGTCAAACGCATTCCTGTCGGAAGAGATTAAGAACTCAAAACTGTTGAACTTGATGGGACTCGATGAACTGGACAGCAAGAACAACTACGTCAAGGGTGGCAACGGCGTGTTCGACTATGTTGAAGGCATAACGGTAAGGTCTTCAAACGGACGAATATATTTCCCTGTAGTAGAGCCGTTTGGCGGGCACTTGCACGACACTTTGGGTGGCGATATGCAGTCGAAGGACTTTGTGTTCCAGGAACTTTACGACTCTACCCAATACAAGGCACAGCAGTTGACGGCCAAGAGCAAATTCTATCTGAAAGGTACATACAAGTCGTCGAGCGGTTCCGAGATATCGCTCAACTCATTCAACATTCCGCAAGGTTCGGTGGTTGTCACTGCAGGTGGCATCACCCTTACCGAGAACATCGACTACACCGTCGACTACAGTATGGGACGTGTGAAAATCATCAACGAGAGTTACCTCGTTTCAGGAACGCCTATCAAGGTTACACTTGAAAGCAATTCCACTTTCAGTATGATGGAAAAGACTTATTTGGGCACACACCTCGACTATAGGTTCAGCGACCGATTCAATTTGGGTGCTACAATGATTCACTTGAACGAAAAACCTACCACAACCAAGGTGAATGTGGGCGAAGACCCTATTTCGAACACTATTTGGGGACTGAATGGTTCGTATGAAGTTGAGTTGCCGTTGCTGACCAAGTTCCTCGACTGGCTTCCGCTGATTGAGACAAAGGAAAAATCAACCTTGTCGGTTCAGGGTGAATATGCCCAATTGACGCCTGGCCACAACCGCAGGGCCGTAGGCAAGTCGGGCGAGGTTTATATTGATGACTTTGAAAGCAGTGAGTCGAGTTACGATATGACCAACCGCGAGGCGTGGACTCTGGCGAGCATTCCGCAAGGAAATATTTTCAATGAGGCATCGCTTTTCAACGATTTGGCTTCGGGCTACAACCGTGCAAAACTGGCGTGGTACAAGATTGACCCGCTGATGTTTCAGGCAAGTTCGCCTGTTTCAAAGGCCGAGCAGTCGCGCCTCAACGCATACCGCGTGCCCGAACTTAACATCTATCCTAACCGTGACCAATCGTCGGGCGACGCCATTTATCTGACCACCTTCGATTTGGCTTTCGACCCAACCATTCGCGGTCCGTACAACTACAGCATCGACGACTATGACAAGACTGGCCACTTCAAGAATCCGCAAGACAAGTGGGGTGGCATTATGCGTGAGACTACAACCAAGAATTTCGAGACATCGAACATTGAGTATCTCGAATTCTGGATGATGGACCCGTTTGTTGAAGAAGATTCACTGAACCCTGGCGGTCAACTGTACTTCAACTTCGGTAACATTTCGGAAGATGTGCTCAAGGACAGCCGTAAGAGTTATGAGAACGGCCTGCCGTCAACATATCCAGCCGACCCTTCAACCTACGATGAAACGGTTTGGGGCCGTGTTCCTGCAGTGCAGAAGAGCAACTTGAGTTTTGTGAACGATGAGAGCCAGCGCAAATATCAGGACGTGGGTCTCGACGGATTGAGCAGTGAGCCTTTCAGCGGTGGCTTGTCCGACGAGCAAATGTTCTTCTCAACCTATCTTCAGGAACTTGAAAAAGTGCTCGACCCTGAAACTTACAAGAAATTCTACGCCGACCCTTCGGGCGACGATTACCATTACTTCAAGGGTAGCGACTATAACGAACTGGAGTTGGGCATTGTTGACCGTTATATGAATTACAACAACCCTGAAGGCAACTCGCCTGTCAGCGACGGCTCTACATCGACATACGCCACATCGAAGCCAGACGTTGAAGACATCAACGGCGACTACACATTGAGCGAGGGCGAATCGTACTTCCAGTACCGTGTCGACCTGAACCGGGACAATATGATGGTGGGTATGAACTACATTGTCGATGAACGAAATGTGACAAACACGATGCCTAACAACGAGCGCAAGTCGGTCAAGTGGTATCTGTTCCGAATCCCGTTGAAATCCAGTGCGCGTCAGCAGGTTGGCGACATTGAGGACTTCACCTCAATCCGCTTTATGCGTATGTTCCTTCACGGTTGGAGCGAAAAGGTTGTGTTGCGTTTCGCAACTCTCGATTTGGTCAAGGGCGACTGGTTCACTTACGACTACAACCTTAAAGACGGCGACGAAGGCCTTTTGCCAAGCAACGAGAACAACGATATGACTGCATCGGCATTCAGCGTTTCCACCGTCAACATTGAGGAAAATGGTAGCCGTGCGCCTGTCAACTACCTTCTGCCTGTTGGCGTGACACGTGAGCAGGACCCTTCGCAGACACAATTGGTTGAACAGAGTATGTCAATGAAGGTGGTGAATTTGGGCGATGGCTATTCAAAGGCCGTTTACAAGACTATGGGCCTTGATATGCGCAATTATGAAAAACTGAAAATGTTCATACACGCCGAGGCTGTTGACGATGAAACCTCACTCGATGATGATGAAATAACCTGCTTTGTCAGGATTGGTCAGGACTATACCGAGAACTACTACGAATACGAAGTGCCGTTGAAGGTGACACCGTGGTGGACATCAAGACCTTACCCTGACAACAACGACAACCGTCGTCTGGTTTGGCCAGAAGAAAACAATATGGAAATCGTCTTCGACGAACTTGTCAATGCCAAGACCGAACGAAACGAGGAGATACAGGCTGGCAACCCTTCGGTTTCACAGACAATGCCGTTTGTGGTCACTACTGGAAGTGGCAACAATAAACGCAAGATTACCGTTGTGGGCAACCCTAACATTGCCATTGTCAAGTCGATAATGATTGGTGTCCGAAATCCTCTCAAGAAGGACAACGTGTTCACCACAAACGACGATGGCAAGGAGAAATCAGCCGAGATTTGGGTTAACGAACTGCGTCTTACCGATTTCAACGAGAAGGGCGGATGGGCCGCACAAGGCGCAATGAACGTGAAACTTGCCGACTTGGGCAGCATCAATGTGGCAGGAAGCAAAGATAAAAGTAATTTGAAA
>CALCFP010000244.1 GCA_937900725.1 uncultured Bacteroidota bacterium
CGACACCATACCAACTATTTGGCAAAAGGCCAACTACAACAATTTTGCTGTGCCAATCAAGTCTATCGATGCCGATATTGTAGCATACATTACAGAAGATGGCGAGGCAAAAGTCAACCTTCAATCTTGCACCACAAATCCATCTTATGCGTTGTGCGATTGGACTAATTGGAAATTCAGCAACGACAATTTTGCCACGACTTCTTCCAGCCTAAGCAACATGACAGCCGGATTCAAAGCCGTTTATGGAGTTAAGAACAATTCGATGAGCGATTACATTTATTCCGATACCGCGACAGCCACAACATTGTCAACAAACATCATTGTTTACCGAGGCAAATCCAAATCCACTTACACGGCAAGCACATTGGAAAATGGACTATTAAGCGATGCCGACTCCATTGTGTTGGAAGGCTCGTGGTACGATGACAATCTAGGCAAGTTGCAAAAAGCATTGAAAACAGATGGCAGCATATACTCATACAACCACGTACTAAAATCTGTAAACATGGCAAATGCCACATTTATAGGCGAAATTTCCAATGGCATGAAATCTATGTTTTATAAGTGTGACAGCTTAAAGAATGTTATTCTGCCTTCAAGCACCTTCGCTGGCAAAATTAGTTTATACGAAACATTTTATTATTGTTATAAACTAACAAGCATAGAAAACCTCGACAAACTTCAAAACATAAGCAACTTGTATAGCACATTCGAAAGATGCAACGAACTTGACAATGTGAAGTTCTCCGACAAGACGAACAAAAATAGCGTGAGTGTTTCATATGCATTTGAACTTTGCTACAAACTTGATACTATTGACTTAAGTGCTTTCACAAACATTACTGGTTTGGATTACGCCTTCTACGACTGCATAAACCTAAAGAGCCTGACATTTGCATCAGCCAATAACGTCAACCACGTTGGATTCCATTTGATATTTAGTGGCTGTTCGAAACTGTCCACAATAAAAAATCTTGACAAATTCACCAATCTGTATGATTTCAGAAGGTCATTCAATAATTGCAATTCGCTTGCTAAGATAGAATTAGGCACTGACCCGAATAGTAAAAGTGCCAACCAGTTTAGCAGTAATTCGTGGACTTCAAGCGAATCCGCTTATGATAATACATTTGACAATTGCAATGCCATAAAGTACTTGCCTGCTAAGGTAACAACCATTCCAGAAAACTGGAAAAGCTACAACAACTTCGTAATGCCAATCGACAGTGTCGTTGTAACTGGCAAAGGAATGATTATGAATTCTGGCAACGCAATCATGCCAGCGTTTACAACATATCCGTCGTATGTTGTCGCAACCGACACCATTTGGCAGTTGAGCGCTGACGGATTCAAGACCGTGATTGACTACAATGCCAATACCCAGGTTGATTTTTCAATGTACGCTTTACGCTGTGGCGTGAAGAATCAGTCTATGTCAGACTATGTATACAGCAAAAATGACGTACAGTTCGAGAAAATCGAATGTTATGTAAAGGCTTACATTGCCGGTGGCGTCAAGACATATGTGCCAAATGATTTGGCAGTCGGCACCTTAGCAAAAGCAGATTCCGTATTCTTGTTTGGCAAATGGAATGACAATTTTGTACAAAAGTTTGCAAAATCACTTGACAGCGAACATGTGTTGTTATATACTTTTGATATACGAACAAAGGTTCAGAGGAGGGTATAACGATGAATACGTATATGGTCAGGTATAGAATAACCAATCATTTCAGATTTATAGCATTT
>CALCFP010000245.1 GCA_937900725.1 uncultured Bacteroidota bacterium
AGTTTGTTCCCTGGACGCGCGTGTCGTTCCTGTTGAAGGCTCAGCAGTATGCGCTCTTCAGTAAGGTGGAGAACTACTTGAAGCCCAATTTCTCGGCTGCCGTGAGAATCAATTTCCATAAATAAGAAGAAACGTTCAATATATATGAAGATTTTGCGAACCATTATGGGGACAGTGTGCTGTCTCCTCGCGCTGTCGTCGTGCGACACGCGTGACGAATTGTACATTGATGACATCAGGAATGGACAATGTATAGTTGAGGTCGACGGACATAGGGACACGGTCCCCGGTTATTACGAAAAGGGTAAGGACGGTGTGGTGTACGATATCTATCCCAGGACGTTTGATGCCAGCTTAAGCTTTTTGCTGTATGACACGGTGGCGTTTAGGTTGTATGCCCTTGTCCGCGGAAAGGAGTACCCGTTGCAGGTCTATTGCACGTTTAGGGAACCGGAAGATGTGAAGGGGAATTTTAAACTCCATCTAAGTTCTAAAATAACGGATGATGTGAACGGCGGGGTAGGTCCCGATGACTGTCTTAATATGGAGTTGTATACCAAGATTACCTTGTCTGAGCGGGCCTCCTTTTTCCAGTCGGATACCTCCAGCGCTCTTTTGGGAGGTTACCTTCAGGGTGTGTATCACTATGGACTCAAAATGGAGAGAAACCTTGATGGTGATCCATTCATTGTTTACTTCAATTTCCGTTTGTGCGTTGATAATGTTGTCAGATTTTGCCTCTGCTTCTTGCCCGTTTATCAGCACTTTGCCCATAGGTCCAAGGCGTGTTATTGTTACACCTTTGTCGCCGACAGTGATGGTGTTAGGCTTGAAATTTTCAATTTTCCCGTCAATGGATGTGTTGAGCGACAGTTTTGACCAGGTTTTTGCCCTCAGTCCAAAGATGAGAATCAATATACTTAGGAGTAAGGCACTAGCCAATATGTAATGTGCAGTTGGTGTACCTATTTGCGTGTATGATAAATAGATATCTGTAATTAGCAGGACTATTCCCAATATGCCTACAACGTTGATGCCAGGCAATACAAATACTTCCAGAAAAATCAGGAGCAAGGCTATGAAAAGTATGATGATGATGCCGGTAAGAGTCATATTATTCAATGTTTGCTGTTAAGGCATTTGCGTTCAACCTCTCTTTAAGAGACGACATTTCAGGGTATGAGCCGGACTTTATTT
Source organism: uncultured Bacteroidota bacterium (assembly GCA_937900725.1). Taxonomy (GTDB): domain Bacteria; phylum Bacteroidota; class Bacteroidia; order Bacteroidales; family SZUA-534; genus RUG13583. Next base: position 1,198 of record CALCFP010000245.1, read on the forward strand.
CATACCGGCCTTTGTAATGGACTATCAAGGCACATTGCTCTGCCTGTTCTGGAGTATGTTCGCATATTTCAACCAGACATTTTATTACGTGTTCAAATGTGTTGACGTCATCATTGTAGAGTACAAGATTGTATCTCTCGCAATTGACCGTCAAACTGTCTGATTCGCTTTTTGCTTGATGGCGTCTCATTTTGTTGACTTTGTTACAACAAATATAATAATATAGGTGGTTTTATTTGCCGGTATGAAAAGAAATCGTCTTGAAAAAGAATGTATGAACAAAAAATCCATTGGCTTGCCAATGGATTCTTGTAATTATGAAGGAATGCTGATTAGTTGTCTGTGCCTACTTTACGTTTTGTAATAAGGCCTGTACTATTGAAGTTACGCTGTGATATTGCAGGTTCACCCATAAAGAACAGATTGCTGCTTCCTGAAAGTGTGATGGCAAGTTTCTTTTTTGCGTTCACTGATATTTCCGAATAGCCTGAACCAACGACGTTGCAATTGTCTGACTGAAGGTCGAATGCGTTGATTTCAGCATCGTCGTGGGCTTCAATGGTAAGTTCTTCAGAATAGCCACGGAGGAAGACGCTTCCGCCGTCAATTACCTTCACGTTGCTTTTTGATGCCTTGTATTCAAAATCCATTTTTGATGAACCGCCACATATTATTTCCACTTCGTCAAAGTTGACTGCGCGGTCAGTTTTGAGCGATACCTCATTCAGCAGGATGATGTTTTTGAGTTCCTTGAATGCTATCGTTATGGTAAGTTTGTTGGATTTCTTGATGTTGTTTGGAACAATCACGTAAAGTGTGTTGTCATTCACTAATGTTTGAAAAAGTTCAATCAGGTTCTCTTCGGCTTCTATCTTGACATTCTCTGTTGTCTCTTGTGAAAGATATAGTTCAACTTGACCTTGAACCACGATTCTGTTGAATCCTGTTACTTGACGAATGTCAGTCTTGATTTTCCCGTTTCCTTTAATGTTTTGTGCATAGGTGTTTACGGTTGCAAATGTCAAAAATGACAACATTACGCAAATGAATGCGATGGCTTTGTTCTTCATAATAAAAAAGATTTCCGCAAAAATCGGCAAAAAAGATTTAAATATCAAGTTGTTGATTATAAAAATCAGTAAAGTTCGTATTGGTTCGGTATTTATGCGTTGTTCTCTATGTTAGAGGCCATTGCGTCCATAAATTGGTTGCGCTTGCGACGTGACAGAATGGCGGTTGTGCCACCTTCCATTATTATGTCGCCTTCAAACCGCGAAACTTTTTGAACGTAGTTCAGATTGACAATGTGCGATTGGTGTGTCCTGAAGAATGGAAAGTCTTCCAGTATGCTTTCAAATTCACCCAAATTTTTGGAAACCAACAAGTCTTCGCGACCTTTTATGTGCAATGTGCAGTAGTTGCCGTCCGATTGTATGTGTATGATTTCCTTTATATTGACAAATTCAATTGATTCCGATGTGGCTAATACTATCCTGTCGGGTTTTTCTCGTTTTGTGTTTTGCAGAAGTGTGTCGAGTTGTTTTTCGTACTCTGGCACTGTCTGCTTTTTTCCGATAATCTTCTTTACGGCCATATCCATATCGGTGTAGTCAAATGGCTTTAGAAGATAGTCTATGGCGCTGTATTTGAATGCTTTGATGGCGTATTGGTTGTATGCGGTGACAAATATGATGTTGAAGTTGCGTTTGGTGAGTTGTTCCAAAATGTCAAAGCCACTTCCGTCGGGCAATTGAATGTCCATAAACACCAAATCGACATTGACGTTTGACAGTAACTCGACGGCAGACTTGACGCTGTTGGCATCACCCATTATCTCAAACGAAGGATAGTTCTCGTTGAGAAACATTCTCACTGATTCCACGCCGTGTGGTTCATCGTCAATTATCGCAACTTTTAGTTTGTTGTCCATCGCTTTTATATAACAGATGATAAATATATGTTAAATTTCTTCTGTTTCAAATTTTGAATCAATTTTATTTCCTGCCACCACAATTACTATTTCGCCCTTGACGCCTGTCTCGTTGAAATGCGCAATGGCCTCGCTTATTGTACCGCGGTAGTTTTCCTCGTGTACTTTCGATATTTCACGCGATACGCAGACCATTCTGTCTGGTCCAAATACTTCTGCGAATTGCTCGAGTGCCTTAATCAATCGGTATGGCGATTCATAGAAAATCATTGTGCGTTCCTCGGTGCGTACGGCTTCAATGCGTTTCTGTCTGCCTTTCTTTTGTGGCAGGAATCCTTCGAAACAGAATCTGTCGTTGGCAAAACCGCTGTTTATGAGTGCGGGCACAAATGCGGTCGCACCTGGCAGGCATTCTACCTTAATGTCATTTTTTATGCAGTGATTGACAAGCAGGTATCCTGGGTCAGAAATTCCAGGCGTGCCAGCATCGCTAATCAGTACCGCTGTTTTTGCTGCAGATATCATTTCTACGTAATGTTCAACCTGCTGGTGCTCGTTGAATTTGTGGAATGGTATGAGCCTGTTTTTTATTTCATAGTGATTAAGTAAAATGCCTGACGTTCTGGTGTCTTCGGCCATTATAAAATCTGCCTCTTTCAGCAGTCTGAGTGCGCGGAGTGTTATGTCTTCAAGGTTTCCGACAGGTGTCGGCACCAAATACAGTTTCCCCATTCCGACTACGATTTAAAACGTTGGTAAACAAGTTCAAGGAAACTGATGGCAGTCTCGTTATCCTGATTCCAGTTGTATTTGCTGAAAATGCCAGACAGTGCATCGTTTATGCTTGCTGATTGTTCAATTTGGTCTATGGTCTGCTCGTATTGCAGGCTGTCGTGCCCGAACAATTCGTTGATGTATCGGATGCGGTCATTGATTTTTATCGCTTTGCGAAGATTCGTTATCGGCCTGTTGTTGAATTTGGATGCCAGGTCGGCTTTCTTCTCTAGTCCTGCCAGCACGTCATTTATTGATGGGGCGTTGTTTTGGAACGTGTCGGCAAGAGTGTTTGGCTTTTGCTCTGCCTTCTCTGTTGCAGGGTGATGCTCGTTTACAGACTCTTCATTGACAGCCTTGACTTCCGTTGATGTATATTCGTTGTAGGTCTGTTCAACATTGACGGTGTTGTCGGCGAACAAGTCGGCAAGCGAAGGTTTCTCTTCATTTGCTGTAGTCTGCTCTGTGGCAATCTCTTCCTTGATTGGCTCTGGCTCTATTTTGACAGGTTCTTCTACTTTATGTTGCTCTGCTGGTTCGGGTTCTGCCGAGATGTCTTTTGTCGCAATTTCTTCCTGGACATTCGCCGAAGGCTTGATTTCTTCTTTTGGTGTTGGCGCAAATGTCGCTGCAGGCTCGACTTTTGGCTGGAATTGTGGCTCTTCAACGGCGGTTTCTGCGTCATTGTCCGTCAAATGTGAGGCGATAGACTCAATGTCGCGGATTTTATTTTGTAGCAGTTTCGCTTCAAACAGGTTGATGTTGCCGTCGTCTGGAAGGCTTTCTATCATCGATTCCAAGACGTTCGCTTCGGCTTTGATAATCTTGATTAGATTTTTTGTTTGCATCGCTCTTAATAAAGATTTATTTTGCCAAAAATAACGATTGATGTCAAAACAATATTTAATAAACCTTTAATTTTTTGACGCACTGATATGTTTTCTGAAAAAGACGCCAATAGGGATGGCTGGATTGAGGTTATTTGCGGGTCGATGTTCTCTGGAAAGACAGAAGAACTGATTCGGCGAATGAAACGTGCCAAGTTCGCCAAGCAGAAGGTTGAAATTTTCAAGCCCACCATTGATGTGCGCTATTCCGATGTGGATGTAGTGTCGCACGATGAGAATTCCATTCCTTCGACACCTGTCGACAGCCCGCAGAACATCTTGCTGCTGGCAAACGACGTGCAGGTTGTCGGCATTGATGAGGCGCAGTTTTTTGATGACGGTCTAGTCGATGTCTGCAACGCATTGGCAAACAGGGGACTCCGCGTTATTGTGGCTGGATTGGATATGGATTATCTGGGCAATCCGTTCGGCCCTATTCCAAAGTTGCTGGCTACAGCCGAAGATGTGACCAAGGTTCACGCCATTTGTGTCAATTGCGGCAATCTTGCTCAATATTCGCATCGGCTTACCAAGACCGAAAAACTTGTCCTGCTCGGTGAAACCGACAGTTACGAGCCGCTCTGCCGAAGTTGTTTCCTGAAGGCTATGGGGCGCTGAAACGAAAAAAGGTCAAATCCTTAGGATTTGACCTTTCTTATTTGTCTCTCAGAAGTTTAAATTGTTCTTCCTGGATATTGTTCCAATGCGATAGCCAATACGTTAAGTGCTTGTGCAAGGTCTTCCTTTTTTAGCACGTATGCAATGCGGACTTCGTTTTTGCCGAGTCCTGGAGTGGTGTAGAAACCGCTGGCAGGAGCAAGCATAACAGTCTGCCCTTCGTATTCGAAATCGCGCAACAGCCATTCGCAGAACTTGTCGCTGTCGTCAACTGGCAGTTTTGCTACTGTATAGAATGCGCCCATTGGAATTGGAGTGTAGCAACCTGGAATTTTGTTCAGCCCGTCTATCAGGAACTTTCGACGCTCGACAAATTCATCGTATGTGTCGAGCATATATTCTTCAGGTGTGTCGATTGATGCCTCGGCAATGATTTGTCCGATGAGCGGTGGGCTCAGGCGGGCTTGGCAGAATTTCATAACGCTTGCGCGGACTTCCTTGTTCTTTGTAATAAGTGCGCCGATACGAATGCCACATTCGCTGTATCGTTTTGAAACAGAGTCGATAAGTATTACATTGTCTTCAATTCCTTCAAGGTTGAATGCCGAAATGTATGGTGCTCCAGTGTAGCAGAATTCGCGATATACTTCGTCTGAAAACAGGAATAGGTTGTATTTCTTGACAATGTCGCGCAACTGGTTCATTTCCTTGCGTGTGTACAAATAACCTGTTGGGTTGTTGGGGTTGCAAATCAAGATGCCTTTTGTACGCTCTGTAATTAGAGCCTCGAATTTGTCCATCGACGGCAATGCAAAACCGTCATCGATGCTTGATGGTATGGTCTTGATTACGGCGCCTGCTGATATCGCGAAAGCCATATAGTTTGCGTATGCTGGTTCTGGCACTATGATTTCGTCGCCTGGGTCAAGGCACGACATAAATGAGAATAGCACCGCCTCTGAACCGCCTGTAGTGATTATGATGTCTTCTACATTGGCGTTGATGTTGAATTTTGCGTAATATGAAACAAGTTTCGCCCTTAAACTCAATAGTCCTTCACTTGGGCTGTATTCCAATATGTTACGGTCGATTCTCTTCATTGCATCCAAGCCGACTTGCGGAGTTGGCAGGTCAGGCTGACCAATATTTAGATGGTATACTTTGATACCTTTCTTTTTTGCGGCGTTAGCAAGCGGAACCAGTCTTCTGATAGGTGAGGACGGCATTATTATTCCGCGTTCTGAAATTTTTGGCATTTCGATATTATTGTTTGTCTGTTTCTTTGTTTTCTTCTTCCATTGTACCTTTTATATACAGTTCAATAGGTTCGGTGCTGAAATTGGTGTACACGTTTATTGACTTGTTGAATGCGCCTATTCTGGCAGAGTCGTATGATACTTTTACCGTAGCAACTTTTCCGCTTTTGACAGGACGTTTTGAATAAGTCGGTGTCGTGCATCCGCAGGATGTGCTGATGTTGCTGATGGCCAATGCTATTGTGCTGTCGTTTTTGATTTCGAACTCGAACTCTGTCTTTGTGTAGAGTTTTTGTGTCCCAAAATCGTGAGTTATTTCGTTTACACTGACGTTCATACCTTCAACTGGTGTCCACTTCTGGGCGAACGCGTGGCTTGAATGCATCATTATAAATGCAAACGCCATTGCTGGAATTATGGCTGTTTTTTTCATCATTTTTGATTTTAACCTACAAATGTATCATTTTGCATTGAAATCATTTGACTTGAAGCCATAAAAAAAGCCCGAAGGTGAAACTTCGGGCTTTTGGGTGGGTGTATAATGGTTATTTGATGATAACCTTTTGTGCTTCCTTGCCAACGCGAATTATGTACAATCCGCTGTTTGGCATCTTTATTTCAACTCTGTTGCTGGTGTTCTTTCGAATAGCAACAGCCTTGCCTGCAATGTCAAACACATAAATGTCGGCATCGGCATTTTCTACAACTATGGTGTTGTTGAATGCATAGATGTTGATTGCTGAAATTGTCTCGTTCACTGCAATTGGAATAGTGTCGATAGGTTCAATAGGTGTTACATTAACAATGTCGGCCAATGAGCGAGGAATAATTTCGTATGTCTTGCTTGATGAGTGGTAGTACATAATGCCAGTCGCATTATAGATGGAGTCCTTGTACATTTTGAATTCGCTGATTTTGTACTTGTTGTAAACGGACAGGCTGTCGGTTTCGTCTTCAACAGCGAATGTGTCGCCATTTTCATTGGTGCAAGTCAGGCCATTGATTGTAACAAGCACGCTTTCAAATTTTTCAGTCTTGGCATCTTCGGCGGTCAGGACCATCGGCTCTACAGGATTATTTTCGCTGATTATCTTGAAATTCTTCAAGTTGGCGATTTCTGTTATGGTGAAGTATTCGGTTACAACGCCAGTGACACTGACTTTGTCGCCCACTTTTGCCTTTGATGTTAACTTGCTTCGTTCGTCATATACCAGAATGCCTGACCATTCTCCGATACTGTCTTGAATGTAGAGTTCGGTGCCTTTCCCGTTTGTGTAGGTTGAAGTAATAATGCCTTCGGTAGTTACAAGTTTGTTGACATAACTGCTAGAGTCATTTTTTGTAAATTGAATGTTGTGAATTGTCAATGCCAACGGCTGATCTATCTCAACATTGATTGTCCAGGTTTTCATAGTCTTGTCTTCAGCATAGATGTCAATTGTTTGCGGTTCGCTGAAGTCCATTGTCACTGTTGATGATACTTGGAAGTTCGCCAGTTTCAATGTTGTGGAAGACACGGAAGCGTTTGGTGATATGAGGAACCAAGGTGTCAGTTCGGTGATGTTGGTCCCGTAAGGCATCAAAATGTCAATCAATGCTTCGTCTGACATAATGCAGGTGCTTATTGCGCTTGCTTCAATAAATTTGAAAAACAGTATTTCAGCCTCGTCACTCAATTTCGCTGTTGTTGTCACAGTTATTGTCCAGTCTTTTGTGTTGAGGCAGTCTTCAGCCACCACTGTGGCTTTGACAGGCTTGCTGAAGTCGATGGTTGTTGAAGATACTTGCTTGTTGTTGATTAACAGTTGTGCGCCTCGTGACAATGTGAAAACAGGAGTCAGTTTTGTCAAGTCAGTACCATATAATGTTTCTATGGTGATGGTCGCACTGTCAGAATTTATTGTTGCGTCAGATTTGATTCCAGCAAACTCAAAAGTCAATATGTCTGTGCGGTGGCCAATGCCGTGTTTGCCAATGTTGCTGTAGTCGGCATCTTCCAGAACTATCCATTGGCTGTCGAGACTGTCGGTGCCTGCCGATTCGGTCCAGTTAGAAGTGCCGCCTGCAATTTCCTTGCGGACAAGAACGTGGTCTTTTGTGGCATTCTTAATGCCTGCAACGTTCCACGCAGTGCCAGGGTCTTCGCCGTAGTTTCCGATTATGTCGATTAGCATTGTGTCGTTGCCTGAAATCTTGAACAGTCCAAGTGCATCATCGCCGTTGAAAGTCAATGTGCTTGTTGTCAGTATGTCTGCAAGATTTGTCAGAGTGTCGGCTTTGCTGTTCATTGCAATGAATACGCTTTCAGAAGATAATGTACCCGAAAGTTGCAGTCTGTTCTTCCATTCTCCGCCATTTGTGCTTGCCATTACAATGTAATTGCTTAAGTCAACGGCAGTCGCCTTAGGATTGTAAATCTCGTAATACTTGTTGTTCCCAATTGCGCCTTCGCAGTATTCGCTGAAGTAAAGATCTTCCTTTGGTGCTGCTTTTGTGGTGAATGTCCAATCGCCAATGATGGCATTGTTGCCAGCCTCGTCAGTTATCGCGCCAGCAGGAATTGTGATTTTGTATGTTTCGCCATATTTCAGTCCATTGGCAAAGGCTTTTGCCGATGTGTCGCTGAGTGTAATCAATTCAGCCTTGATGTCGCCAATGTTGATGATGGCATTTTCGGAAATTTTCACGGCATCGTCAAAGTGCAGTGTCAAATATGTGTTGACAGCAACTTGGCTTGCTCCGTTTGCCGGTGATAAGAATGTAGCAGTTGGTGATTTTGTGTCTGTAATGCTAATGTATAGGCTGTCGAGTGTGGCATTGTCCTTTACACGTATTGCCTTGACAACTCCTTGCCCGAACATTGAATTTGGAACAACATATTGGTGTTTCCCTGAATTTGCTTGCATTGGATTGCTGTTCAGCAATATGTTGTTGCCACCCAACGATAGAACTATGTTTATTTCTGCTATGTTGAGTTGAGTCCAGGTAAGGCTGACAGTATCGCCTGTGCCGAATTCCGATGTTGCCAGTGTGTTGAATTTAAGGTGTGTGTTGTCTTTGGCAATCACCACCTTGTATTTCCCGACAGTCCCGTCTTCGGCCACCGTTGTTACAATTACTGAATCGTTTTCGGCAAGTTCAAGATTGGCCAAATCATCAGCATCTACATTCGTCAAATTCACCCTAACGCTGAATGTGGCATTAGTGTCTGCGGTCGCAATGGCGATGCCTTTGCAGTCGGCGAAATTCCAGAATTTCAATGAGTCCTTGCCGATGGCAGTTTGGCCGTTTACGGTAAATGTTGACAGTGTGGTGTCGTTGTTGTATAGGTAGATGTCGTCATTCGAGCGGGGCCAAATTTGCCCGATTTTGTTGTAGCCTTTGATTCCTGTTATGTCATACGTGCGACTACCATTCAATAGAGTACTGCCACTATAAAGTTTGCTTTCATAAGCAATGGTGTCTTTTCCGTCTGTGAAATAGTTATCAGCGAATTTGACTCCAACTAGTTTGATTAAAGTGCAGGTTTTTCCGTCTTTTTTTAGTGCATCGGCAATTGTGGTTTCTGTAGCATTTGGTATTGCATTATTACTGTTGATAATAGTTGCTTCAGTCTTATTTGTGCTTGAACCTAGGTTTGTCAGGTTTGTTGCGGTGGAGTTTGATATTTTGCCTTCTATAGAAACACTGTCGCCTGTCTCCACGTCTTTGTTTGTACAGTAATTAACCAATATTGCTGATGAGTCGGCATCATTGTCTTGCATTGTCAAGTAGAGGTATTTTTTGTCTTTGCTTGTCCAATTAGTTCCTGTCACTAATCCCTTGATTCTGACTGTGTTTTTGAATTTGTTGGGATTCGTCAGAATGTTCTTGATGCTTGTCTGTGGAATCAAAGTAAACAAATCGGTTGTGTCACTAATGGTCTTGTCGTTCTTGACAGACAACGAATAGTCGGCCCCGTAGCAGTCATATAGGCAGTTGGCAGAGCCGTCGCCAAGCACAATGTTAGCCTGTTTTTCAGTTATGTCGATATGGTATCTGAAAATTTGTTCGTTGCCTTTGTAAATGATGATGCTGTCTTGGTTGGTGGCGTTTTCAACTCTAAAAGTCGACCAATGGATATTTACTGTGTCGCCCCAGTAGTATTTGTCTTTGAACAGAGGCTTTACTGTGATTTCCTGATAGTCGGGGTCATTGGCAATCACCACCTTGTATTTTCCTATAGTTCCGTCTTCGGCCACCGTTGTTACAATTACTGAATCGTTTTCGGCAAGTTCAAGATTGGCCAAATCATCAGCATCTACATTCGTCAAATTCACCCTAACGCTGAATGTGGCATTAGTGTCTGCGGTCGCAATGGCGATGCCTTTGCAGTCGGCGAAATTCCAGAATTTCAATGAGTCCTTGCCGATGGCAGTTTGGCCGTTTACGGTAAATGTCGCCAGTGTGGTGTCGTTGCTGTATAGGTAGATGTCTTCATTTGAGCGGGGCCAAATTTGCCCGATTTTGTTATAGCCTTTGATTCCTGTTATGTCATATTTGCGACCATTGTCCAATTTCAAGGTTCCACTGTAAAGTTTGTTTACGTAGGCAATTGTGTCTATTCCGTCAGTAAATCCTTTTGCGGTGTATGTTACACCTGTCAGTTTTACGATTGTGCAAGTGTTGCCATCCTTTACAAGTGCATCGGCAATCGATGTCTCTGTGGCTTTTGGCAGTGCATTTCCTTTGTTTATGATGGTTGCTGCAGTTGTGTTGGCCGTGCTTGCACCTAAATTCGTTATGCCTGTAGTGGAATTTGATACTTTTCCTTCAATGATAATGCTGTCGCCGATTTGAATGGCGTCGTTTGTGCAGAAATTTGCCAAAATGGCGTTGGAGTCGGCAGAGCAGTTGTCTTGCAGAGTCAGATACAAGTATTCAATGCCAGAACTTGTTGTGCTTTTAGTTCCTGTCACTACTCAATTGATTCTGACCAATTTTTTATCGTATTTG
>CALCFP010000246.1 GCA_937900725.1 uncultured Bacteroidota bacterium
CCTTCGTTAGCCACAAGTTTCTCTACGTTGGCTTCGACATTGAATTTAGACAAGTCAAACTCTTCAACGTCCTCAAAAAAGATACTAATCACTTAAATATTGAAAATTAAAGTTACAACAGCACCGTTTCTATCAAACTTCAAATCGTCAGTAAGATTCTTCATAAGGAAGATTCCACGACCATTAGGTTGTTCGATGTAATCTGGCTTAGTAGGATCTGGAACGATATCGACATTGAATCCTGGTCCTTCGTCAGCGACAGTCACATTCAAGAATTTATCAAATTTCTCGATGCTGATTTTTACGACTTTTTCGGGATCATTGTCGTTCCCGTGAATAATGGCATTGGTTACTGCTTCGATAGTAGAAATAAGGAGATTTCCGTACAAGTCGGAAACAATGGATAGTTCAACAGCCACCTCATCGATAAAATTCTCAACGAGGGACATGTTTTCAAGCTTTGACTTAATAACCAATTCTTTATTCATAATTGTCGGTATTTACGCTGTTAAGATACTCTTCAAATTTAGTTTTAAAAAAAGAATTAAGCCTTAAAGTATTCTTTTGCAAGAATTCAATATTTTTTCCAAATGTAATGTCTTCTTGCAAATTATTTGGTGTATTTGTACTAATATTTTTTGCAATTCGTGATTCTCTAATTTTATCTTCATCGCGCTCATTTTCAGCATTTTCGGCATCAAGCAACTTGGTAACAATGTTTTGTTGACGCATAACAGTCTGAATAGAAAGGTTTTTATTAGCCAAATCAGAATGATTTTTTTCCATTAAACTCTTCACTTCCTGCAATAATTTAGATGTTTTTCCATCAATGTCGGAACTCATCATCATCTGTTGAAGCATCTGCTGATAAATTTCATTTTGAATCAGAGATTTAGTATATTCTTGATTTGAAATATTAGAATCACCAGATTTCATTTGATTCAAAAGATTTTTCATCTGGTTCTTAATAGACTCTTGAACATTTCGCATTTCAGAAATTGATTGGCTATCATTTTTTGGTTTTTGTTTCTTAGTCTTTTTACCATTGCCAGAAGAAGAACTGCTCTCAACATTTTTTAAAGATTCAGATAAAAGAAGAATTAAGTCATTCATTTTAGTCAAAGCATCATGCTGTGATCGATTTGCCTTATAAGTTTCTTGATTTTGAAGATAATTGCAAGAATTAATCATATTATCTTCTATAAGAAAAACGGTGCTGGAAATATGAGGACCTAAAAATACAGACCTTCGAGACAAAGAATAAAGGCTATCCTTTACAATCTTGAAATTATCGAGTAAACGTGATAGTAATAAAATACGATCCTGAAAAGCAGGGTTGTTGATAGAAATATGTTCAAAATTAGTAATAATAAATTCCTGATTATAAGAAACTTCGAATAGGTTATCTAAAACTTGGCGTAAATCATCGGCATCTTCAGCATCTGAATCTGCCGAATTTTTATTAAGCATATTGTTCATCTTTGAAGCCAGTTCTTTCAGTTTTTCAGAATTATTGTGTGTTGTATTACTAAAGTTTTCTATGTCAGAATTATTCAATAGATCTCTCTCCTTATTGAAATTATATTCGATGTCGTCAAAAGACGAATTAAAATCATCAATGTTCATTGGTTTTTCAAGAGACTTGTTCTGTTCAAGCATATCGCTGAACTGCTTATTCACGTCGTTGAAAAAATCTTTTTGTGAATCGAGATTTGAAGACAACGAATCGGAATCAAAGGAAAATGAAAGTTGTTCTTGTTTTTCGGACAAAAGATTCAGATAATCGGAAATCTGTTGGATACTCTCCTCCATTTTAATCTTTTTCAGAAGTTCAAGGTCCTTGTCAATGGATTTTTCGAAGTTGCCGAAATCGCGTTTCAAATCGTCAGACAAATTATTGACCTGTTTCATTTGCTCGCTGGCCAAATCAGAAATTTCCTGCAATATTTTCTTCAGTTCCTCATCGACCAAACTGTTGAGCATTTCGGCAACCATATTCTGTTTTTCTACAATTCGCTGATTATCGACAGGATTGTTTTGAATCTGATTTTGACTTTGCAGAATGTTATTCAAGAATTCTTCGAGTTGACTTGTCTTGTTTTGTATTTGCTGAAGAAGATTATTTTTCTCCCATTCCGACAAATTGCTATTGATGCTTTTGCGACGCAACTCCATAATGTCGAACTCGATTTCAGAAGATAGTTGTTTTGACAATTCGAGTTGACGGAACAAATCGCCATATTGCTGTTCTTTTTCTTCGGTTTGTTTTGAAATAGATTTAACTACATATTCTATCATTTCTGATTTTACTTTCTTCGGACCATTTACACCATCGTTGTCGTAGAGTTCAAAACAGAATGAAATAAATGAATCTGAAATATCGGAATTGACACTATTTTGAAAATTGTAGAAAATTTGTTGAGTCGTGAGATTTGGATAAATGGGAACAAGTAAGGTATCAGTCGAAGAATTTTGATTTATCAAAAGCGTCAATTTTGTGAATCCGTAATCGTCTTTTATCAATCCGTTAAAGGCTACAGAATTTAGGCCAGACTGTTCGTCTATTTTTGACACGTTAATTTCAGGATACAAATCGGGAACACATACAATTTTGAAATCAATGAAATCTCTTGACATGTCAGCATTAGAAAGTGACACCCTGAAGTTTTCATTTGCAAAGATTTGATGCCTAAAAAACACACTGTCAGATTTAGATATGGACAACACAGAAGAATCAGGGAGAGATATTATATGCAACGAATCAAAATGAGTGCCTGAGAAAACGTGTTTCAAAATTGTTCCTTGTGGAACAATTAAAATATTGGAGTTATTAACAATTGTGTCAGACTTATTAAGATATTTTGGATGATAAATTTCTGTGTAATAATTGTTTATAACAGGAATACGCAAAACATTCACCTTAAAAGCATCAGAATTGAACTTGTCCGTTACTATAGAAAACTCGAAATCATTATTGACGTTTTTGAACAAATAAGAAAAGACAGAATCGTTTTGCTTTTGCATTACAAACGTGTTTTCCCGAAAGCAGACAAATAATTCAGAAGGGTTTACGTTACCACTTACAATTGCTTCTATCTGCAAATCATCTCCTTCTTCTACAACCAGTGAAGATTTATCAATAAATATCTTTAACTGATTCAAATTGACGTTCGATTCGGAATAGTTGAGAATGTTGGTTAGACCTACACGGTATAAATTTGGAATGGTAAAAAATGAAACTGATATTACAAAAACTATAACGGCTAAAAGACGAATATGCTTCTTAAGATTATACTTCAAACAAGATGTAAAGTCAATATTAGAAACCGACTGGATTTTTTGTTGAATACTAGCATTGACTAAAGTTGATTTTTCCTGTTTGGAAAGTTGAAGTATATTTAAAAGTAAATCTTTTACTTGTGAATTATTTGACTGAATAATGCGACTGGCTGACTCGTAATCAATTCTTAATAATAAGTTGAATAGTTTAAATATTGGCCAAACAATGAAATTTACAAATACAAAAGAGTTGGAAAAAATAAACAGAAATAAAACTACGAGTCGAGACGCAGATGAAAGAGAAAAAATAGAACCAATAATTGAAATTATTAGCAATGATGATAAAAAGAAAATGAGAAACGTGAATAGCCCTTTTACTGATAATACCTTATAATGTTTATCAATAAACTTGTCTAAACGTGATATAAACGATTCAAAATTCTCATTCATTCTTTGTAGTGGCTAACCATTCTTGTGGATTTAGTTTTTGGTTTTCCTTCCAAATCTGGAATTGAAGAACAGATTTGTTTTCATCATCTTTATCAGTATATATTTTACCAATAGACTGCTTTGTTTTTACTTTATCGCCTTGTTTTACAAATACTTCTGAAAGATTAGAATAAACTGAAAGATAATTACCGTGACGGATTATTACTGTTGTATGTGCACCTGGTATTACAAAAACGCGTGTTACCGTGCCTTCAAAAATAGAACGTATGTAGGAGCCTTCGGTAGTGGAAATGTCAATTCCATCGTTGCGTACAAAAACTCCTTTAAGGACAGGATGTGGATTTTCACCAAAGAAACCAGTTATCACGCCACGCTCCGTAGGCCACGGAAGTTTCTTCTTGTTGCTTGAAAAAGTATCAGCGAGTTTCTTTTCTTCGGGTGTGAGTTGAAAGACATTGAGCGATTTCTTGTTTGCATTTGCCTTTTTCAACTCCTCCTCTATAATCTTTTCAATCTTTCTCTGCAATTGGTTGGCAAGTTGCATTTGCTGATCAAGTTTCTTCTTTAATTCAGATTTCTGCTTATCAAGTTGTTGAATAATAGTGTTTTGATCATTTTTTTCCTTCTTCAATTCATTAGTTTCAACCTGATGATCAAATAACAATGTCTTTTTATCGTTACGAAGCGCTTCAAGTTCACCAACCTGATACTCAATTTGCGATTTGGTCTCGACAATCTGCGCTGCCTGCTTTACACGATAATCGCTATACTGTTGAAAATACTTTATGCGTTTGAAAGCAGTGTTCACGTCTTCAGAAGCCAAAATAAACATCATACGGTCGTAATGGCTACGGTTTTTATAGAAATACGAGATTACTTTGGCATATTCGCTTTTAAGGTTTTCATAATCCTCATTTAACTGTTGAATCAATTCCTGTTTGGTTTCGATATTAGAATTAATCAGTTCAATTTGAGAATTAATATCGTTTATGATTTTTTCGCGGCTCTTGATTTTGCTATTGATAAGAAGCAACTTATTATAAGATGCCGTCTTGTTCTTTTCAGTGTTTGAGATGAGTTCATTAGTATAACTGATATCCTTCTCGTTCTGCTTTTTGCGCTTTTCAAGGTCTTGCCTTGTCTGCGAAAAGCAACAAATGGATAATACTAACAAAATAAATAAAACACTGTATCTAAACATTTTACAATTCAATAAGTTTATAATTTTTCAAGGAAGGCGAACTATTTTGATAATCAGCCTTTTTGACCATTTCAATACTTTCAATGAATAAAGTTGATTCAATTTTATTCTTTTTAATGTACGTTGTAAAACTCAACTGATTTGGAAATCCAAAACCGATTACAAAATTAGAATAATTAACCCGTAAAAAACCGCCATCAAGCGATTTACATTCAGTTAATTGTAGATTGCCGTATTTGTCAAATTGAGATGTGACGAATCTGCCATTTTTTTCATCATTATATTTATCATTCACCATAAATATTTGATAATCTGAAATAAAATTACAGTTGTCTGAAGTAAATGAAATACTATCTGGACATAAATAACTATTGGTGAGCAAGGAATAAATGGTTTGAAAATTGATGTTCAGATATTTTCCTATATCGCCATAAACGCCAGAAAAATATGATTTGTCAATCTTATTTATGAAAATCAATGAATCGGTCTTGAAACGAATCTGCGCAACCTCAATTCCTAAAGTTGAAGAAATTACATTTACATAAATAGAAGTATCTGAATAAGTTAGAATCTTACCACTTAACTTGTTCTCCTTTCCATCGTAATTAAACGAAGTCTTGAACTTTATCTTAATGTTTCGTCCTTTGAGTAAATTCTGACGTTTCTGTATGTGCGACTGAAGTGAAGAAAAATCGGTTATTTGGCGGGTTTCAGTGAAATGTTTGGAACACGAACAAAATGAAAAAACAAACAGCAGTATCGCTGTTTTATTCAATATACTTTTGTGAATTGATTTTTTCATCGAGTTTATCGCTTCCGTTACCTATTAATTTTGCCCTATGCCACTGTTCCAAAGCACTATTAATATCGTTATTGAAATAAAGAATGTCGCCGTAATGTTCCAATATTACTGCACTATGCGTAATGTCGTTTTCAACGGCTTTCTTGATGTATTTGAGTGCCTCGGAATATTGCTTCATTTCAAATAAAACCCAAGCATAAGTGTCAAGATAAGTAGGGTTTTCTGGTTCCTTGCTGATAGTCTTTAACGACATTGACTGCGCCAATTCAAGATTAATCTTGTCAAGAGAGAGATAATAACTGTAATTGTTGAGAATCATTATATTATCTGGTTCCTTTTCAAGTAAGATATCAAAATAATGATATGCATTTTTCTTATCATTGAGTCGATAGCAAACTTCGGCCAAATAGTTCAGAAAGTCAGATTGCAACAGGTCGTTTTCCAGTAAAATGTTGTATCCGTTTTTCAACGACTCAAAAGACTGTTCATATTTTGACAATTGGAAAGAACTAATGCCATTGATAAGATATAAAAATGGCAAATTTGTGAAATACTGAAGGGCTTCAGTACTATGCCTGTACAAAGACAACCAATCGCCTAACTGATTCTCGATTAACAGCAATTGATTCCAAATTACAGATTTGTCCTTACGGGTTTCAACAACCTTTATCAAAGCCAAACGGGCAACTTCAAGATTACCATTGTTAATCATTAAATCGGCATAAAGAGTATTTACGTCAGGGTCGTTTGGAAAATTCTTGACAAGAAGTTCAGTTAACTCAATGACCTTATCATAATCGCTTTCTTCCATTTTCTGGTTTCGTAACAAATTGTAAATGATGTCAACTTTAAAAAGACAAGTGACATCATTTGAAACAAAACCGCTCTTGAGTTCAGAGAACATTTTATCTTTTTCATTTATTGCCTGATAACAACCAGCCAAACCAATGTGTGAATATCCATCGTTTGGAGAATCCTTAAGAATGCTATTGAAGAAATTGATTGACTTTTGAATCTGTCCAGTTTCAGTATAAAAACTTGCAACCAAACGTTTGTATACATTTTCGTCAGGATATGCCTGAACTAACTTAAGAAGTTCGTTTTCAGCCTTTTTCTTATCTTTCAACAAAAGATAAATATCCTTTTTCATAAGGACGATAGATTCATCAATACCAAACTTATCTTCGATGAAATCGTAAATTTGAATGGCCTTCTTATACTTTCCAATTTTTACATAAATATCAGACAGACAGGCATAAAAATCAAATTCATTAGGATATCTATCGATTAGTTTATTGAATATAGCGATAGCCTTGTCGTAGTGTTCAGAATATGTATAAATGTTTCCTGCCAAATAAAGATACCATTCATTAGAATCATTGAAAGCCAGACATTTATCGATATAATTATCGGCATTTACAAAATCCTTTTTTTGAAAATATATTGATGCAAGACGATAAAGCACGAAAGGGTTGTCAGGCTTCATATCAAGACAGATTTGATAATGTTGCTCTGAACTTGAAAAATCATCATTGATAAATGTCCTGTCGGCCTCAAATAAATTATAGACGTACTTTGAGTCATCATCAACAAGAATGCTGTCAACAACTTGACTATAAGCACTATTGATGAAAAATAAAGCGAAAATCGCTAAAAATATCCTAAAAAATAATTTCCGCATTTTACTTTCCTGTGTGTCCAAAACCACCTGCACCACGCTCGGTTTCACTGATTTCTGAAACTTCGACGAATTCGGCTTTTTCGTGTCGCGCAATCACCATTTGGCAAATCCGCTCACCTGACTTGATTGTAAAATCATCAGAACCTAAATTGATTAGAATTACCTTAATCTCACCACGATAATCGGCATCTATTGTGCCTGGAGAATTTAGAACCGTTATTCCGTTCTTTATTGCCAAACCACTACGAGGACGTATCTGCGCCTCAAAACCGTCAGGCAGTTCGATGTACAAACCTGTAGGGATAAGTCTACGCTCAAACGGCTTCAGAACGATGTCGGAATCGATGAAGGCGCGCAAATCCATGCCTGCTGAACTTGAAGTCTCGTAGGCAGGCAACTGATTGTTTGATTTGTTTATGATTTTTACTTGCATAACAACATCTTAATATTTTTGCGTTCAAAGTAATACAAAATGCCGACATATAACAGCATAAACAAGGTGCTGACAGAAAGCGATACATATATATTACTGATAGACAATAAATTTCTCAAGCATAGAATTATTATAGATAAAACTATGTATGCTGAAAGTTTCACGACATTGTAGTTGACAGGATAAACCTTTCGGCCCCATAAATATGATATAATAGTCATAACAAAATAGCACAAAATGGTGGCCAATGCCGAACCCCAGTAACCTATTGTAGGAATAAGCATAATGTTGACTAACAATGTTATGATCACTCCTACTATGGAAATAACTGCTCCGCAATAAGTTTTATTGTTGATTTTATACCAAACAGAAAGGTTATAATAGATTCCAAGAAACATATTTGCCAAAAGAATGATAGGGACTATTGGCAGACCAACGTGGAATTCTACGCCAATAAAATATTTAAACACATCTATGTACATTGTCACCATCAAGAAAATGACAAGGCAGAAAATGACAAAATAGTCCATAACTACACGATACGACTCCTTAGCATCAGATGAAGATGACATCTTGAAAAAGAAAGGTTCGGCAGCATAATTGAACATTTGTATGAAAATAGTCATCAACACGGCCAACTTATAATTGGCAGCATATATTCCAACCTGTTCCTGTGCATTCAAGTCGGCACTTGAACAGTACTTAAGAAAAATCTTATCAGACACCTCGTTTATCACTCCTGCAATGCCAATTACAATCAATGGCCAAGTATAATTGAGCATTGTAAGGTATTTCCTAAATGAAATCTTGAATTGGAAGCGCTTATATTCAGGAATGAGAAGAACAAAAGTCACAGTGGAAGAAACCATATTGCTGAAAAAGGCATATCCTATATTTATATCAGGATTGTAGAGTGAATTAAAAAACGTGTTTTCGGAATCCTTGCAAACGACAAAAAAGAAAATGTTCAGCAAAATATTGACCGAAACATTGATGAGTTTAATAATGGAAAATTTCAGCGCACGGTTTTCGTTACGCATTCTTGCGAAAGGAATAGAAGTTATTACATCAAAGAAAATGATGAACGCAAAACAAAGTATGTAGTTTACATTTTGCTTATAATCTATAAGTTCTGCAATATTTCCCTTAAATAATAACGTTATTACCAAAAACAAAGTGGCAAAAACGGAAGTGCTGAAAAGTGCGTGATTGAAAGTACTCTGCTCCTCTTCCTTTTTCACACTATAGCGGAAATATGTTGTCTCCATTCCGTGAATGAGAAGAACAAGCAACAGCGATGAATAGGCGTATAGTTCCGAAACCGTACCGTATTGCGCTTTAGTAAAAATACGAGTATAAAAAGGTGTGAGCAATAAATAGTTAAGCAAACGCGGAACAATGGTTCCAAGCCCGTAAATCATTGTCTGACCAGCCAGACCATTGAAAAATTTCTTCAAAAAAGCCATAATCAAAGACCTAACTTATTAGAAATTTCAAGCATACGCTGAACAGGTCTTAATGCGGCTTCGCGAATTGAAGAATCAACAAAAACTTCAGGCTGCTCATCAATCAATGCCTTGCATATGTTTTCCAAAGTAATCATTTTCATATAATTGCAATCGTTGCAAGTGAGCGACGAATCGTCAGGCGGAGCGGCTATAAACTGCTTGCCAGGATTATTTTTACGCATTTGGTGCAGAATGCCTGTTTCTGTTGCAACAATGAACACATTAGAATCGGACTTGTTGACAAACTTCAGAATTGCGGCAGTGCTTCCAATTACATCGGCCAAAGCCAAGACATCAGGCTGGCACTCGGGATGCGCCAGAACCTTTGCATCAGGATTGGCTTTCTTAAGTTCGGCAATACGGCTTGCCGAGAAACGCCTGTGAACGTGGCACGAACCATTCCACAACAACATGTTGCGACCGGTCATCTTATTGACATACGTTCCAAGATTATGGTCGGGACCGAAAATAATCTTTTCATCGGCCGGAAGGCTTTTTACAATATCGACGGCATTCGACGATGTGCAAATGATATCGCTCAAAGCCTTTATCTCATTGGTTGTGTTGACATAAGAGATGACAGTGTGACCTGGATTGTCGGCAATGAACTTACGGAAATCGGAAGCATTGCAACTGTCGGCCAAGGAGCATCCGGCATCGAGGCACGGAATAAGCACCTTCTTGTCGGGATTTAGCAATTTTACGGTTTCAGCCATGAAATTCACACCGGCCATAACTATTATGTCGGCTGAAGTATTGACGGCCTTTTGCGCCAAAGCCAGACTATCGCCAACAAAATCGGAAATATCCTGAATTTCAGGGCGTTGATAGAAATGACCAAGAATTATTGCATTTTTCTCCTTCTTCAACTTGCTGATTTTAGCAACAAGTTCAGAATTGTCAGAAAGTTCAGAGCATTTATTATCCATACAGATTTATTTTCCACAAAAGTAAAAAATAGTGACGAGTAATATTATTTGCTGGCAATTAAATCCTGTAGCAACGACATTGAAACGAAAATATCTTGTATTTCCATATTTTTAAAATGAAAAAAAAAACAGCAAAATAGAGAAAAACAAAACAGAGTCAGTTATAAACATAACATTACATATTATTATTTATTGATTTAAATTTTAAAAAAAAATGATGATGATGATATATTGTTGAAAAGGTTGAAATCAAATTCAATAAAAATTTGCAAAAAAGGAATAAACAGTTTATTCAAACATTATTTAACAACAATAACAACTCAACGTCAATTAAGAATCAGCACATTAGTTTAGGAAATAAACAATTTGTTTAAAACTTTTAAGTTGTTTTCCGATTGAAAGAAATCAACTGTTGAAAACTGTAGAGCGTGTTGATTTTTCAAGATTAAAAAGGCATCAAAAAAATTTGTGTTAATGAAAATTTGTATATCAGATATGCAAAATTGAAAAGCAAGAAAAAAATTGCCGAACTTATCAACCTTGCAATCATTATTGAATTAACATATTAACATAAAACATAAATATTGAAAATCAGACATCTATGTAAAACACTATTTTTATTGACTTGTATCATAAAAACTTAACTATTGTTGATAAATAAAAACATAATTTGGCTTGCATATATATAATGTCCTGCAACATAAATTCTTTTTGGAAAATGATATGAATTTTTGGAAATATATAGCGAATCAAAGATTGAAAGAAGTGATTTGCAAAATAAGATACTTTTCAAGTCGTGAATAAAAAAGCCTGCAAAAATGCGAGAAAGCAAAGCAGTGCATTCCCAACGTTTTTTATTTGTATGTTTGTGGTTCACAAACAGATTATTCGCAATTTGATGAAATTGAGATACAAAGAGTTGGTTTTTAGCCTTTCAGCGTTACTTGCGATAGGTTGTGCAAAACAGTCGGCACCCACAGGCGGCCCAAAAGATGTTGACCCGCCAGTTGCATTGCGCAGCAATCCAGTCAATTACTCGACAAACTTCAAGGGAAAGAAATTCGTCGTCGAATTTGACGAGTTCATTGACCTGAAAAATGTAAATCAAGAACTGCTTGTTTCGCCATTAGTTCAGAAAAAGCCCAAAGTAGTAATGCGTGGCAAAAAGATGGTTGTCCGCATAAACAACGAACTACAAGATAGCACGACATACAATTTCAATTTTTTCAATTCAGTAACTGACCTTAATGAAGGCAACGTACTCGAAAATTTCCAATTCGAGTTTTCAACAGGCGACACATTCGACTCTACATACGTTGGCGGACAGATTGTGGATGCATTTAGCGGAAAGCCGATGAAAGGCGTTTACATAATGCTTTATAGAAATTTGGAAGATTCGACACCTCTTACCCAAAAGCCAGAGTGCGTGGGGCGGACAAACAACGACGGCTACTTCATTGTTCCAAATATGAAGGCCGATGTGCCATACCATATGTTCGCGCTCAAGGATATGAACAACAACAAGAAATTCGACAACAACGAAGAAATAGCATATCTCGACAGCACCGTGCAACCATCGTTCAAACCGATGGCAGTGTCTGACACGTTGCACTTGATAAAATCGATATCGCGCGACAGGAAAGACACGGTTTTCTACGATTCCATTCATACATATACCATAATGGTAACCACCATTGATGACATAAGTTTGAATCTATTCAAGGAAGAGAGCCACATCCAATATTTGCACGATGTCTATCGTCACGGCAAACGGCAATTGGCAGTAGCCTTCAACGATTTGATAGATAGTGCATTTTCATTAACTCCAATAATCGACACAGTCTATTCTGAAAATTGGTGCCTTTTTGAAGGAGAACAACCAACAGATTCGGTTGTATTCTGGATAACAGATTCCACGCTTTACAAGCACGACACGCTTAAGATGCAGGTTTGCTATACTATGAAGGATTCAAACAACGCCGATTATTTGCAGTGCGACACTCTTGAATTCATAGCCAAACCTGATGCAAAAAAAACGGCAAAGCAGGAAAAGAAAAAAGGTGGGCTTAAGTCGTTGTTAAGCAAGGATGAAGACAAAAACGAGAAAATAGAAAAGAAAAAAATTTCTGAACTTACAGTAAAGCACAATATTGAAAAGGTTCTCGACTTAGAAACGCCTATAATATTGAAAATGAACTATCCTATTGCAGAATATAATTGCGACAGCATTGTGCTTACTAAAAAGGAAGACGAAAAAGAAAGCAATGTCAAGTTTTCAATAACTAAGAAAGAAAACACGAGCAGAATCTACAACATTGAATTTGCAAGCGAAGAAAATTCACAATATAGAATTATTATACCATCAGGTTCATTCACTGATATTTACGGAAACACAAACGATACAATAATTCAAGAGTTCAAGACACAGTTAATCGATTATTATAGTAACCTAATAATGAACATTGCAGGTTTGAAATGTAACCACTCCATTATTCAATTACTTGATGCTAAAGAAGTTGTCCTGCGTGAATACACTTTATCAGGAGACACAACACTTACAATGGAATACCTGTCGCCGGCAAAATATAAGTTGAAGTTGTACTACGATGAAAACGCAAATGGCAAATGGGATACCGGAAAATTCAGCGAACGCCGTCAGCCAGAACGCGTATTTTATTTTGGCGAAATAATTGAAACAAAGTCGGGATGGGATATGGAGTACACGTGGAATGTTGAATGATGCGCAATGTATTGTCCATATTGTTGATATTTATTTCTTGCTCAACAATTTGCAAGGCACAATTGACATATATTTCTGACAAGTTCCAGGTTGGCGAATCGTTCAAACTTGACATTTACTACAATTGGGGTTTCATTTGGCTAAATGCAGGTTGGGCGACATTTGAAATTCGCGATACGACTTGGAACGGGCAAAGCGCTCTTCATCTATTAAGCAAGGGCTCGACATATTCAGGCTACGACTGGTTCTACAAGGTGCGCGACACGTACGAGGCAATTGTGGAACCGCAGACATACAGTCCATACTGGTTTCACTGCAACACCAACGAGGGCGGCTATATCGACAAGGAAATAACTACATTTAATTATGCAGACAGCATCGCTATAGCAACAACCGAAACGTCAAAGCGCGGACAAAGGATAGACACGCTTAAAATCAATCAAAACATAACCGATTTAGTTTCAGCAATATATAAATGTCGGTCCATCGATTTTTCAAAAATAAACATAGATGAACAGGTTCCTGTTCCGGTGTTGGTATGCAATAAGATTTATAATCTGCATTTCAGATATTTAGGCAAGGAGGATGTGACCACCAAAGACGGCATTATCTACCATTGCCGAAAATTCTCGGTAATGATGGTTGACGGCACCATTTTTAAAAAAGGCGAGGACCTCACCGCCTGGATAACCGACGACCTGAACTGTGCACCGGTTATGATGGAGGCAAAAATAGCGGTAGGTTCGGTAAAGGCATTTTTAAAAGAGATAAAAGGAAATAAGTGGGAAGTGAAAACCGAAACGGCAAATAAGTAAACAAGCAGTGTTATTTGGAACATACACTTATCTTTGCCCGCAGAAAAAAATAATTATGAATAACAGAATTAAAATCATTCTTTGATAAAAAAAGTTTCTATATTTGTCAATTATTTCATCGGCAGTAAAAACACCGATATCACAGCTCATAACAT
>CALCFP010000247.1 GCA_937900725.1 uncultured Bacteroidota bacterium
TTGCATACTTTTCAAGTTGAACGCGAGCCTGCTCACGTTCAGGAATTTGCTGCAACAATGCGCCTGAATCTATATGGCCAAATTTAAGTGTTTGTGCATTAGATATTGTTGAGAAGGCTGTCAAAGCCATCACAGCAACAAGTGTTAGAATTCTTTTCATTACTTATATTTTATTAAATTTCGAATATTCGCAAATATATGAAAATAGTTACAATGTGGTAAATTATGATGATTATTTGCATTAATACAGACAATCAATTCTTGTAGCCTAATTTCTGAAGCACATCGTCACTTTTGTCATATTTTGGGTCGGAATACAGGAAGGTGGCGCCACCTGCCGCATCCAAGATAAATGCGTAGCCACCGGAAGTGGCCAAATCCTTAATGGCATTGAAGATATCGTCTTGAATAGGCTTGATGAGTTCCTGACGTTTTTTGAACAAATCGCCGTCTGCACCGAAATACTTTTTCTGCAATTCCTTGGTCTGGCGTTCCTTTTGGACAATTTCCTCCTCGCGTTTTTGCTTCATATCTTCGGTAAGCAACACTTTTTCTGCCTGATATTCCTTATACATTTTTTCAATATCGGCATACTTCGACTCGATCTCGACCTGCCAGTCCTTCGACATCAATTCAAGTTGTTCCTGTGCCGATTCATATGCAGGAATACTTTTCAAAATATAGTCAGTATCAACATAAGCGAATTTTTGAGCAAAAGCCGTTGTGCCCAAAACTGCAAGCATTACAACAAGAATTACTTTTCTCATAACTTTATGGTTTTTAGTTAAACATCTAATTAAAAGGCTTGTCCGATTGTAAACGCAAACTGGCTACCATTAGAACCAGGATTCCAAGGATTGGCGTCGAATCCGTATCCCCAATCAAGGCCGAGCAAGCCAAGCATAGGCAAATAGAACCTCACGCCAACGCCTGCCGAACGGTACAGACTATATGGATTGTAGTCTTTCAACTCGTACCAAGAATTGCCCGCATCAAAGAATGCAGAAGCCCAAATGGTTGCAGATTCCTTCATAACTAATGGGTACCGCAACTCAACTGACAACTTCTGGTAAATATTACCTTGCGGACGTGCTGTAAGAGAGCCATTTCCCTGACGACCATTGTCATAGCCACGCAAAGGAATCACGTCGTATCCATAATAGTAGTTGCCGCCTTGCATTCCATCACCGCCCAACTGGAACGACTCAAATGGCGAATAGCCCCACTTGCTATTGTAATAACCGAGCAAGCCGAACTCAAAGTTGGTTCGAAGAACAAGATTGCCGTAAATGGCATTAAACCAATCGGCTTTAAATTTCCATTTATGGAATTCTATCATGCTATATTTGCGTCTAGCCTCCTCCTCCCTGACAGCAGCCGGATTGTCAAGAGCCTTCTTCTCGCTATTGTTGAGTTCCCAAAAACATCTTTCACGGAACAATGAGTATGGCGGGGTCAACTGAATTGACAATGATATGTTTGCGCCTCGACGAGGATACAACTGCTGGTCGAGTGAATTACGCCCTATGACTGTAGTAAGGCTCAAACTATTTGACATGCCCGTTGAAAATTCGGACAAGATGGCGTAATTCTTGATATTGTAACGCTGATAACTCAACTCATTGTACAACGTGAAATAGTTATCAGGCCAATCTAGACGTCGGCCAAGGCCAACCGAACCGCCTGTAATCTTCATAAACTGGTCAAGTCCTGACTTATAAACATTGGAACTAGACCTGACTGTATGATAGAATGACACTGACAATGAATTTGGCTTGCGCCCTCCGAGCCAAGGCTCAGTAAACGAAAGACTTATAGATCGATAATGCTTACCGCTTGTCTGGGCATGGATAGAGAGTTTCTGGCCATCGCCTGAAGGAAGCGGACTATATGACTCCAAATTCGTAATGTTGCGCAAAGAGAAGTTGGTAAACGACAAGCCCAATGTGCCGATTACCATGCCGCCGCCCCAGCCGCCAGACAATTCAATTTGGTCTGATGCGCGTTCCACTACTGTGTATTCCAGGTCGACTGTACCTTCTGACTGGTTAGGAATAGGCTTCACGTCCAGTTTTTCAGGGTCGAAATAGCCAAGGCTTGCCAGTTCACGGATTGTACGGGTAATGTCGGTCTTGCTGAACAAGTCGCCAGGACGAGACCAAATCTCACGGCGGATAACGTGTTCATTGGTGCGAGCCTGTTTACCTTCCCTAATTCTGATTTGCAGGTCGATAGAATCGTTTTCTACCTGAACTTCGACAGGGATTGCCATAAAGAACAAATACCCACGGTCAAGATACAGTGCAGAAACGGCGTCTTCTGCCTGATTCAATCGTTTCTCGAGATTGGCTTGGTCAAACACATCGCCTTTCTTTATATCAAGTTGCTGAGACAGCAATTCTGACGGGTATTTTGTATTGCCGACCCATTCAATATTGCGGAAATAATATTTGTTGCCTTCAGTCACCTTGATGTCAATGTTGAATGTATTGTCCTCGTTTCGATAGACTGTGTCAAAAACGATTGCCGCGTCACGGTATCCGCGTTCGTTATACTTGGCTACCAACTTATCCTTATCCTCATCGAATTTGGCCTCGATGTATTTTGAAGATCGGAATATGTTGTACCAGCATTTTTGCTTTGTACCTTTCATTGCCCTACGCAACTTGCCATCGGACAAGGCTTCATTGCCTTCAATATTGATGCTCTTGATTTTCACCTTGCCGTTTTTCTTCACGTTGAAACGCAGGATGACTGTATTGGCCATCATAGTGTCCTCATCCTGTTTTACGTCGACTTTCACGTCGTGAAAACCCTTCTTGATGTAAAACTCCTTAATCTTCTTGCAAGCCGAGCTGATCATATCGTCGGTAATCTGCACACCACGCACCAGTTTCACCTCGTCTTGCAAATCTTCAGCTTGCGATTTGGATATTCCTAGGAACTCGACTCTTGATAGGCGGGGACGTTCTTTCAGATAAAAGTTGAGATAGATTTTATCATCGACAATTTTAGTCACGTATATCTGCACATCGCCGAACAATCCGTGTTTCCAAAGCTTGTTCAACGACTTTGAAATGGCATCGCCCGGCACCTCGATCTTTTGCCCCACCTGCAGACCTGACAAGTTGACAAGAGTGGACTCGTTCAGGTATTTCACTCCTGAGACAGATATTCCACCTATCTCGTATGTTTTCGGACGTGAATAGTCAATCTTTATGTCGCTGTTGGTTGCAGATTGCGCAAAAGACATTGCAAAACTCAATGTTAAAACAACCGCAACTATTATATTCTTTCCCATCTACAAATAAAAATTCAAATATCTATCGCAACTGCTCGCTTGTCTTGCCAAAACGGCGTTCCCTTTGCTGGTAGTCTACAATTGCCTTGTAAAGTTCTTCCTTGTCGAAATCTGGCCAATATGTAGAGGTAAAATACAATTCCGAATAAGCCAACTGCCACAAAAGGAAATTACTGATTCTCAACTCACCGCTTGTGCGGATGAGCAAATCAGGGTCTGGCATTCCGTTCGTGTAAAGGCTATTCGCGATTACGCTGTCGTCAATCTGCTCCGGCATCATTTTACCTTCCATAACATTCTTTGCAATATTACGCACTGCATCGACAATCTCGACTTTAGAACTATAACTTAAGGCCAATGTCAAAGTCAAGCCTGTGTTGGTCTTTGTCTTGTCAATGGCTTCCTCGAGATTTGCGAGCACTTTTTCTGGCAAATCAGCAAGTCTTCCGATGGCATTTAAACGAATATTATTCTTGGTATATATATTATTTAATTTTTTAGGAATATAAAAAACATCTTTTATTTCTTCGAAATTTTCATAGTCAGGTAATTCTTCATAACAATCTAATAAGGAGTATTTTGTATCCGAATG
>CALCFP010000248.1 GCA_937900725.1 uncultured Bacteroidota bacterium
GCCCTTGTCGCCCTTGTCGCCCTTGTCGCCTTTGTCGCCCTTGTCGCCTTTGTCGCCCTTGTCGCCTTTTTGCCCTTTTGAGGCATAATAAGCAAATGGCACCGACTGAAGCTTGGTTGTGCCCAAATCGGCATAATCGGTTCCGCCTGTTATGTCAATTTCAACCTTCATCCAGATACCGCCGGCAGACCAGTCGATATCGGACAAAGTACCTTTTATTGCCTTGCCTGCACCTACTACTATCGACAACACGCCTTGAGCGTCAGTCTCCACGGTCTGTGATTCTGTGTAATACACTGTAGAGCCGTCCTGATTAACAAGGCTGATGCGCAAGGACACTGAGCTGTTGCCTACAAGCTCGCCCTTGGCGTTACGTACTACGGCCTGATAGTTGAATCCATCGGCTTGGGCATTCACGGCAATAGTCGAGAATAGCATGGCTATTGTCAATATGGTTTTTCCAAAAGTTCTCATAAAATGACAGGTTTATTGTAATATGCAATATCAATATTTATTTATCAATCAACTGCTGAACCAGTTTTTTCAGTTCATCTATCTCTTGTTGCTGTGCATCCATACGTAGTTGTTGTGCATCAACCACTTTCTGTAACTCATCTTTCTCGCCCTTGAGTTCCTTTACGGCCTCAATTAGGACTGGGGTGAGCTTGCCATATTCAACGGACTTGAAGCCATCAGCATCAGTCTGTACAAGTTCAGGGAAGATTTCCTCCAATTCCTGTGCTATTACGCCAATCTGAATCTTGTCGTCAAACGTGTAACAAAGACTATCGGCTGGGACACCCTTGACAGCAGCCATCTCCTCCCTTGATTTCCAATAGTAGGTAACGCCACGCAATTTTAAAATCTTGCCCAGCGAACCATCAAGCGTTTGAACATCGTATTTCAACCGTGCATCGGAACTTTGTGTGACAGAACCAGTTGCATAAACATTTCCGCCAAAATAACCAGCGTAATTGGTTTGAGATCCCGATGCAGTTGCATAAATACCATAGTTGGTTGTGGCATTAGTGCTTGTTGCAGCAGCATATAGTCCATAGCCTTTATTTGTGGCGCCAGTATTGATAGCATACACTGCATACGTAGCCGAAGTCTTAACTGGTGCAAAAGTGTTATTTGCATAAACAGAATAAGTACTTTGAGTACCATTTGCATTGAAACATTTGCCATAGACTGTGCTCCAACAGTTGGCTGAATTTCCCAAGTTATATTTATTATTTGCATTTGGCAACACATCGCCAATGACAGTTCCATTTATAGTTAGATTACCATTTACTTTCAGCAATCCGTTGTCAAACTCGCCATAGATGAGAGGTGCGGAAGTATCAGAATTTGATATATAGAGTTTATTGCTGCCTGATTCATTATAACCTGCTTTGTAGCCAATAAAGACATTGTTCGAACCTTTTTTACAATTGTTCCCGGCACTTGAGCCCAAATATGTATTATTAGAGCCTTCCACTATATTATAACCTGCTTCATTTCCAAAAAATGAGTTGTTCCTGCCTTGGGTTCCAATGCTGCCAGACGTAGCACCATAACCTGCCATATAGCCCACAAAGGTATTTGCTCCTGTGGAATTGTTAACAGTTGAAGTATCATTAAAGCAGACTCCTGCCCTAAAACCAATAAAAACATTGCCCCAAGATGAAGTGTTTTTACGGCCAGCTTCATATCCCATAGCAACATTATTACCGCCGTGTTCATTTCCATAACCGCTTCTCCATCCAATAAAGACATTATTGCTACCTCCAGTTCTTGTAATATTCCCACTTTCACCATTTGTCCCGACGATTGTCGATTCGCCATTATTACAATAACCAGCCTCATAGCCTATGAACACATTGTCACCACCGGATTTATTATTGAGACCCGTATTATAACCCATAAAAACGTTATCATTACCATTTACATTCCCATGGCCGGAACGATAACCTAAAAAGACATTATATGAACCGTTTGTGTTTTGTTTTCCAACACTTGTGCCAATAAATACATTGTCAAAACCAGAATAAACGGTGTCTTTTCGTTTATTATTAATAAAATAATCTCCTGTATTATAATAACCAGCGCTATCGCCAATGAAAACATTGTTGCTTCCAATCTGATTACTTACGCCAGAATTGTTTCCAATAAACGTATTATTGACGCCTATTTCTCTTATATTTTGAGTTCCTCGTTTTCGTGTTTTTAATGTAGTAGTGGTATTCTCACCGGCATTGTATCCAGCAAAAAAGTTTTCTGCAGTAACGTTCATATAGCTAGCATAGCCAGAAGCGCCCTTTTCCTCCACCGAGAAACCTGAACCTCCGGCAGAACCTTTGCCTTCAACACCAAAACCACTATTACTATGGCCACCGTCAACATAAACACGTGTACTCTGCTGTGTAACAGTCAAGATATCGGCATTTGCCGCGTTGCGGCCAGCAACGGCAAAACCTCCCTTTGTACTATCTGCATAAGGGTCGTCAATGTATAGACGAGTACTGTCGGTGCTGATGGTGAAGTAGTCATCATAAACTTCTCCATTGCCATCCTTGGTGGCCTTCTTGCCACTTACGGCAAAACCCTTCGCCATGGCCTTGCTGTTGTTGCCATCCGACACAAACACCTGGGTACCTGTCGGGCTAATTGCAAGATAGTCGTTCGAGTCATCGTCTTTGGTTGCCTTGCGACCACTTACCGCAAAGCCCTTCGCCATGGCCTTGCTGTCATCATCGTCAATGTAGATGCGGGTGCTGTCGGTGCTGATGGTGAAGTAGTCATCATAAACTTCTCCATTGCCATCCTTGG
>CALCFP010000249.1 GCA_937900725.1 uncultured Bacteroidota bacterium
ACATTTATATTTGGCACATTCTTGAAGATGAGTTTTGCAAAGTTCGGGTTTTGCAGAGTGGCACTTGGAAAAGTGTTTATTTGATAGCCACGCTTTTGCATTGTATTGACAAGTGCAGGTGTGGTGCCGGTTATGTCGAAGTCTTTCCAGTAGTACGACGATGTTCCGAAGAACATTCCGAAAATGCTTCCGCGCGTGCCGTTGCTGCTGCTCAAATGATTGATGTACGACTGATTCCGTTTGGCGAAAGCCGATACATAGGGCATCGCATCTTCATTCAGTCCGCGGTAGTTCCACGAGTCGACGGCTATGATCAAAATGTTTCGTTTGTCGATGCTGTCGTTTGTCGATATCTCGCTTTGCGGGTAGTTGATTCCGCTTTGCTTGCCGAAATCGGCCTTCAGCAAATCGTCCTGCGACACAACGCCCAGTTTTAGCATCATCCTTGTTGCAGTTACGGGGAAGTAGTAGGGCAGGTGAGATGCGCTTTTTATTACCGATTGGCGTTGTGCCACTGCTGCGTAGGCGTGAGTCGTGTTTGAAAACAGTGAAAGCATTAAAATCGATGCCAAAATGGGTTTGACAAACGATTTGTGTGTCTTGTCGTAAATACGGTTTGCAAGCCATTTAAGTGCAATGTTGGCACCTATTATGCCGATAATGACGATTGACACCTTGAGATAAAGGCTTGAATCGAATTGAAAAATCTCGTTGCTGCCTTCGCCAAAGAACATGCTTATCACCATCCCGTTTATGTGGAATCTGTACAATGCGTAGCAGTATCCGTTGATGTAGAACAGAATGCTCAGCAATGTTGCCAGCGATACATGCACGACATTGGCCGCCATCTTGTTTCGCGATGCAAGCAGTGTCGCCAAAAACAGCGCAAAAGGTATCAGTGCAAAAATGGCGGCGTGTGAAATGGCTGCCGAAAGGAAGAATAAGTTGCCAAGGCAATCCATGTTGCCGGCTTGCGGACTGTTAGCCAGGTAAGTGATGAATTGGACGGCAAATGTCAATACCGTAATTGTGTAGAACAGAAAACCTTGCCTTATGCTTTCCTTCATGGTGATAATGAAAAATCAGGCACTGAACTGAAATATGTCCAGTGCCTGCTATTTATGCAAATGTCTGTATGTCGTGAAGTTTCTTGTATTGCCCGTTCAGCGCCATAAGTTCGCTGTGGGTGCCACGTTCGATGATCTTTCCGTCTTGCAATACGCAAATTAGGTCGGCGTTGACAACTGTCGAGAGCCTATGCGCAATGACAATTGACGTGCGGTTTTCCATCAAGCGGAACAGTGCATCCTGCACCAGTTTCTCCGATTCGGTGTCTAGTGCCGAAGTGGCCTCGTCAAGAATCATTATTGGCGGATTGGCCAGTATTGCGCGTGCAATGCTGATGCGCTGTCGTTGTCCGCCACTTAGTTTTCCGCCACGGTCGCCAACGGTGCTTTGGTAGCCGTCGGGAGTCTCCATTATGAAGTCATGTGCGTTGGCGATCTTTGCCGCGGCAATAACCTGTTCCATAGTGGCATTTTCGACGCCAAAGGCTATGTTGTTGAAAATGGTGTCGTTGAATAGGAAACTCTCTTGCCCGACAATGCCCATGAGTTTGCGCAGGTCGGTTATTTTCAAGTTCCGTATGTCGGTGCCGTCAACCTTTATGCATCCGCCAACGACATCGTAGAAGCGAGGCAGAAGGTCGGCCATTGTTGATTTGCCTGAACCTGATTGGCCCACAAGTGCAACTGTCTGACCTTTCCTTATTGTCAGGTTTATGCCGTCAAGCACCAGGTCGCTTGCATACTTGAACGATACGTTGCTGTATTCAATCTTGTCGGTGAATTCTTCTATGGCTTTCGGATTTTCGGCATCGCGGATGGCTATTTCGGCATTCAGCAGCACGTCAATGCGGTCGCTTGACGCAAGGCCTTTCTGTATTGCGTACCATGCGTCGATGACTTGTTTGGCGGGCGATATCATTTGTGAGAATACAACCAGATAGCCAATGAGTTCGGAACTTGTAAGGGTGCTAGTGCCGTTCATGACGAGGCTGCCGCCAAACCACAGCACTACCACAAGGATGACGGAGCCGAGGAATTCGCTGAGCGGGCTTGCCAGTTCGCGACGGCGCATCATCTTTTTCGATTCGCGTATGAATTGGCGATTCTCGCTGTCGAAATTGGCGTAAACCTTGCTATGTGCGTTGAACGACTTTATGATTCGCAGTCCGCCAAGTGTCTCCTCCAACTGGGACATCGTATCACTCCACCGCGACTGGACTTCGAGAGACTGAGCCTTAAGCTTGCGTCCAATCAAACCCATCACCCACACCAGAGCAGGTGCCACAATGATTGTGAAGGCTGTCATCTGCCAGCTGATCACAAACAATGTTGTCATATAGATAACCATGAGGATCG
>CALCFP010000250.1 GCA_937900725.1 uncultured Bacteroidota bacterium
CAACATTGACAAAAATGTATTCAAAATATATTACTGATGTTGGAACTGCTGTAAGAGAATTGTTTGCGCAATTTTTTATAAGAATATACAATGAAATTCCTAACGCCATACTTGCAGAGTTTTCAACATTGAAAATTCTGCAAGCACAAAATTTTAGGGAATTCAGGAATGTTTTTAGAGCAAGGCTCGAAAAAATTTTTTTGGTTCCTGCTGATACTTTCGACAATGTAAAAGGTCAATTTCCAATCGGTTTTTATGTCTGGAATACTGCTATAAAAGAAACATTTGAAGATATTGTTGCAGATGTCTATGGTGCAAAAGGCTGTTTAATATCTGAAAAAATCATTAGTTCATATAATGGATATAAATATGTAATAAAATGGTTACAATGCTATTACGACAAAACCAATGTGCAAATTGCATATTTACGGATGGTAGGAACAGATATGCAAAATAATAATGGTGTATTTGTGACTAATATTTTATCTGACAATGATTATAAAAAACATTTATTCACAATCATAACAAAGAATAATATATTCCAAATGTCAATTTATTTCACTATTCGTCACGTAATAGAAGCCACTTGGCTGAATGACCGAGACCAATTTCTATATCCAAATTACGGTTGGAAAACGGACAAGGAATTTCAGTCAAATTGCTTGTGTTGGACTCTATTCAACAACAACATACAAAGTCAATATGGCGTAAACCATTGGATACCATTTGCCGAAAGTGAAGTGGAGGCAAGGGAGAGGTTTGAGAGTCACTTTATGGTGGATTTTATGAATGGCAAGATAAAGCCTGAAAATCAGCCACAAGCCGATTTGTTTGCCACCCAAACCGAAACATTCATTCCAACGGAGAAAATGCAATTTTCGGCAGAAGCGACAGCGGTTTTTGATGCAGGGCGCGAGTTGTGGCGCTATTACCACGCACAGCCAAATGTCAATGTAAATGCCTCGTTATATGATATTAAGGAGTATTTTCAAGGCCGTAACGATAAAGGCAAAATGAACAACAGCAGTTCCGACGTGCATTATAACGAACTGGTGAAAAACTTGCGCGAGACGTTGAAGATATTGGCCCGCAAAATTGAACCCAAAGTTTACGAATACGGATTCTTGAAGTAGTGGCGCGATTCATAGCGTTTCAAATGCCAATGTTGCTGTTTTAACGTATTGGAAAACAATAAGTAAGTAATTGCGTGCAAAGTTGACCTGAAAGTGCATACAATAATAACCGTAGAGTTGAGCAAAGCGAAACATACGGAAATTCTACCAAAGAAATTTCAGTCTGAAAGGCTGTACGTTAAGCATATATTGCCCCAAAGCACTTAAAACCTACATTCAAAATTCAAAATCCTACATCCTAATTCCTAAATCCTAAATAATTACATCACGCTCACCACCTCAATTTCAAACGTAAGTGTGGAGTTGCCAGGAATGTCGTCGTTAGTCTTGCTCCCGTAGCCCAGTTCAGACGGAATGT
Organism: uncultured Bacteroidota bacterium; assembly: GCA_937900725.1. Lineage (GTDB taxonomy): Bacteria > Bacteroidota > Bacteroidia > Bacteroidales > SZUA-534 > RUG13583. Next base: position 1,492 of record CALCFP010000250.1, read on the forward strand.
ACACAATCCAGCGGTCGCCAATGTGCATATATTCGAGTGCGATCTGAAAACCGACTATCAAATCCTTTACGCGTAACGCTTCGGGATAGCCTTGTGTAAATGTGTTGTCAAACACGCGTCCGTTGATTAACGAGCCTTTGTAGTAGCAACAAACCACGTTGCCTAAAGTTATTTTGCCTTCGCCGTTGCCCGATTTTATCACTTTGTACAGAATGCCCTTTGTCAGTTCGCTTACGTCGGGTTCTTGCCGTTTAGATATAAGAAAATCAATATTCTGCTGTTTGTATTGTTGCTTGCTCATTGGTTTTTGGTTTAAGGTTGAAGGTTGAATTGTTGAATCGTTGAATCGTTGAATCGTTGAATCGTTGAATCGTTGAATTGTTGAATTGTTGAATTGTTGAATTGTTGA
>CALCFP010000251.1 GCA_937900725.1 uncultured Bacteroidota bacterium
GTTAGCGGAGATGCCACGGCAAAAGCCGAAGGAATACTATCAAACGCGCTCAAGACCGACTACAAAACGGCACTCGCAAGCCATACGGCAAAATACAAAAGCCAATTCGACAGAGTGAATCTATCATTGCCGAAATCGGACAGTTCATTCATCGAGACTGACAAACGACTGGAGAACTACAACAAAGGCAACGACCAAGACTTTGTCTCGCTTATGTTCCAATACGGACGCTACCTGCTGATATCATCGTCGCAACCTGGCGGACAACCTGCCAACCTGCAAGGCATCTGGAACAACTCGACCGATGCTCCGTGGGACAGCAAGTATACTATCAACATAAACGCGGAAATGAACTACTGGCCCGCTGAAGTAACCAATTTGAGCGAGTGCCACCAACCACTTTTCGGACTTATCAAAGATCTTTCAGTGACTGGAACCGAAACCGCGAAGAAAATCTACAATGCCGAAGGCTGGGTTGCCCACCACAACACCGACATCTGGCGCGTGGCTGGCCCTATCGACGGCGCCTACTGGGGAATGTGGCCGAACGGTGGCGGTTGGCTGACCACGCACATCTGGCAACACTATCTGTACACTGGCGACAAGGATTTTCTTGCCGAAAACTACGACATCCTGAAAAACTGCGCAAAATTCTATATGAGCACAATGGTGAAACACCCTAAATTCGGATACCTTGTAACCACTCCGTCAACATCGCCCGAACACGGCTACACCAACGACGGCTCATCGATGACCGCAGGTTGCACTATGGACAACCAAATAGCATTCGACGCACTGAATCAAGCACTTCTGGCAGGCAAGGCGCTCAACCGCGATGCTGAATTTGGCGACAGTCTGAGAACTGTAATCGACCAAATTGCGCCAATGCAGATTGGCCAATACAACCAACTTCAGGAATGGCTTGTAGATGCCGACAATCCGAAAGACGACCACAGGCACGTGTCGCACTTGTACGGTCTTTACCCAAGCAACCAAATATCGCCATTCAAGCAACCACTTTTGTTTGAAGGCGCAAAGAATACGCTGAACCAACGTGGCGATATGGCAACTGGCTGGTCAATAGGCTGGAAGATAAACTTCTGGGCCCGTATGCTTGACGGCGACCACGCGTTCAAGATTATTCAAAATATGCTCAACTTGTTGCCAAGTGGCGGTAACTCGTGGTTCTACCGTGGCAACGGACGCACATACGCCAATCTGTTCGACGCTCACCCGCCTTTCCAAATTGACGGCAACTTCGGATTTTGCGCAGGCATAGCCGAAATGTTATTGCAAAGCCACGACAATGCCGTTCATTTGTTGCCTGCACTGCCAAGCGTGTGGAACGAAGGAAGCGTAAACGGGCTTGTAGCCCGTGGCGGATTTGAAGTTGATATGAAATGGGAAAACGGCAAACTGACTGATGCTGAAATAACATCGAAGATTGGCGGTCCGCTACGCATAAGGTCGAATGTCGAACTTGAAGGCGAAGGCCTGAACGTTGCGGAAGGCGAATGCAAGAATCCGTTGCTTCTATCGGCAGACGTAAAGACACCAATCATTTCGGAAAAGGCCGACATAACGGCACCTAAACTCGACAAATACTACGAGTACGACATTGAAACGACTAAAGGTCAGATAATAAGACTCAAAGCCAAGCAATAGAAAAAACAAAGGCGGGAATCAATCGATTTCCGCCTTTTTGTTTTTCATTATCTAAAGACTATTCGTCATCATCTTCGACTTCGGAAGAATCGTCAACTTCACTTTCGCTATCGTCGTCGTCGTCATCGTCGTCAGACTTGCGTTTTGTTGAAACTTTTTCGCGTTCAGCAAGTTTTTCAGCCCAATAAGAATATTCACGAGCCAATTTTGGATAATCTTCCAACGTGGCACGATAAAGCAAATGCTCCAAATGCTCAACCTTTTCCTTTATATCCTTTGTCTCCATATCTAAATAAAAATTTACACTGCAATTATAGCAAACTTTCAATATCTATCGTCAGAGTTCCAAATGAATAACTTTCTTTGTTTCAAAAAAAGGTTCACTGAAGAAGTTCTGAATATCATATACAATTGATTTACGGCGAGTTGCCTGCAACTCTTCATCAAAATCGCCACCTTTGAGATACAGGATTCCGTTAGGCAAAGTGTTTTTTCCGCCTGGTTCCACACACTTGCGAGTCATATTGTAGAACGAGTCGAAACGAGTTACGGCACGGCTGACTACGAAATCATATTTGTCCTTGACCTGCTCCACGCGTATATGCTCGCCTTTGACATTCGTGAGCCCTAAGGCATCGGACACAGCATTCACGACGGTTATCTTCTTGCCTATGCTGTCAACCAAATGGAACTGGCAGTTTGGAAACATAATGGCGAGTGGGATTCCAGGGAAGCCTCCGCCCGTACCCACATCGAGCAGACGGGTTCCGTCAGTGAACGATATCACCTTTGCTATTGCTAGCGAATGCAACACGTGGTTTACATACAGATTATCAATATCCTTGCGTGAAATGACATTTATTTTTTCATTCCATTCAGAATAGAGCGCCTGCAGTTTTGCAAACCGTTCACGTTGCGTGGCATCGATATTTGGAAAATACTTTAAAATGCAATCCATATTGCAGTAAGGTTATCGCAAATGCACGTTGCGGTCCTTGAGCATCTCGTAAAGCAACTCGCGCGAGCGGAACAGTTGCGCCTTGACAGTACCAAGTGGCATTTCCATTTTATCGGCAATCTCCTCGTACGACAATTCGTCGAAATAGCGGTACTCGATGAGTTGACGGTAGCGTGGCTTCAAGTTTGCAACCACTTCACGCAACAAAGCGTGTTTCTGGTCAATGATGATGCGTTCTTCGGGATCTGGAGCATCATATTTCAACGATAAGGTTGCCTCTTTGGCGAACACTTCGCCAATGGTATTTTCATCGTCACCGCCTGATGTGCTCACAGTTTCGAGTTGACGCAGTTTCTTGCGACGAAGGAAGTCGATGCAGTTGTTGGATGCTATCTTGAAGAGCCAAGTGCTGAATGCGAAATCGGGCGAGTACTGCTCGATGTTGCGGAACGCCTTGCCAAAAGCCTCAATAGTCAGGTCTTCGGCATCGATTTTGCTTCTGACCATTTTCAACACCATAAAATATATTGAATCCTTGTACGTGGCAAGCAACTGGTTAAAGGCTTGCTCGTCACCGCTTTGAGCGCGCTCAACCAATATAAAGTCACGTTTGGCTTTATCCGAAAAATCTGGATTTATATTCATTGGCAACGATAATCCCTTAAATTCAAAATATTGAATGCAGAATTCAAAAATGGTAAAACGACATCAAATATAGGAATTAATAACAAAAATCCGCATTCATTAAATTTTTTCATATTCAACTTGTACACAACCAATTGAACAATCAAGCGGAAGCCAAATGCGATTAAGGCTTCAAGATAAAGGCCAAAAGGCACCACTGCAACTATCAACATTGCGTAAAAAAGCAAACGGCTTGACAATTCGTTGCCAAGAGATATTTTTGTACCAAGACGATAGTGTGTCCAAGTTGACAGATGACGCTTTTTCTGCTTGACCCATTGCTGGAAACTCTCGCAGGGAAGCGACATTGTGATGCTCTCGTGCGTTGTCACAATGCGGGTGTTGGTCTTGTTGGCGCGCTCGTTGACAAAAAGGTCGTCGTCGCCCGACATCAGGTTATAATGTGATTGAAAACCGCTTTTTGAAAAGAAGGAAGTCTTTGTATATGAAAGATTTCTGCCTACACCCATATATGGATGTCCGCTCTTCGCCAAACCAAGATACTGCATTGCTATACTCAACGTGTCGAATCGTATCAACTTGTTCAGGAAACCTTTGCGCGCTTCGTATCCACCGTACCCGAGCACGATTTCGGTTTCATCGGAATACGTTGACATCACATTAGTCAGCCACTGATTGTCAACTGGATAGCAATCGGCATCGGTCAAGACTATGTGCTCGTGTCTTGCCGATTTCACGCCTATAGTGACTGCGAGTTTCTTTCCGTGCGAAAACTTGCGGTCCACCTCGATGCTTGTATGGCGCAAATTGCTGTATTTCTGTTCCATTTCGGCAAGAAGCATAACGGTGTCGTCTTCCGAACAATCGTTAACCACAATCACTTCGAACTCTGGATAACTCTGGCTCAACACCTTTGGCAAAAAATTCCGAAGATTTTCACACTCGTTGCGCGCGCAAATAATCACCGACACGGGATACAGTTTGTCGAGATTGACACGTGGCGGTTTGTTGCATACCACACGCAGATAAACTGCCAAATAGTAAACAACCTGCACAAGCAAGGCAAAGGCAAGTACTGACAATACAATCAGTTGTGCCAAACTCAATGAATCAATATATTGTTCCACCTTTTGTTGATTTAATAATCCAAAATTAATTACGCAAAGCCCAAAGATTACGGGTTTCTGATATTAATATTGACAAAGCGCGGTTAAAAAGTTGAAGCAGTGCTACGGCTGTCTCTCGCCACACGTCTTGCAGTATTCTGCCTTGACATTTTCATTCTCGAAGATGCGCAACGAGAATCCTTCGCCACTGCCATTCAATAGGTTGCAATAGGTTTCTGGTTCAAGTTGCTGGATGCGCGCCATTGCGTTTTCAAATGCCACCGTGTGCATCTGGTTCTCGAAAAGCGAGCAAAGCGAAACGTAGGTGAGCAACAACTGCATATTGTCGGTGGCATCAACCCACGGTTCAAGAGTCTTGATTGTCAACATATAGTCCTTATTGTCAAGGAAAAGTTCGGCAAGTTTCAGGCTATTCTGCATTGACTCCGTCTTGATGTCGACAATATTCTTGATACGTTCCACGCAGGCTGTCTTGATAGAACGGTCGTGGGTGACGGAATCGACCTCGCTAATGGTCTTGAGTTGCAGTCGCAGGTTCAGGCGGTCCACAGTCTCCTTTTTCAGCGGTGTGTAGTAAAGCCTGTCAATTTCAGTCTGCAACCTACTGCCAATGTCCTTGAACAATCCTTCAGGATAATTCACCCGCATCAGCAAGTCGTTGAATACAATATACTCGTTCTGCGGATTGCTGACGGCAAGTTCGGAAATGCGCTCCTTCATTTCGGCATCCTTTATCATACCCAATTTGTGGCGAAGCCAAATATCGTTCATAACGAGGCCCGCAAAGTCAGATGTGGCAGGAATCCTCATATTGTCAAGGACCGTAGCGGGATATTTTTCCTCAAGCACACGCTTCATCACGAACTTCTGGATTGACAGTGCCAATATGCGGTCGGATGAATCGCAGGCCTCCACAAACTTGCGCATCACGAAAGGCAGTTCGTTTTTCCCCTTCACGTCGTAGGCAATGCGCATAGCGATGCGCGCATAGCGATGTTTCTGCAAGATAGGTTCAAGTTCCTTTGCGAGATTGTGCTTTTGTATGCTATCCTGCACCTGCTCAATGGTGAGCGATGCCCAACGCTTGTACTTCGTTGATTTGATGTCGGTCACGAAATCGTTCCAATTATAATCGGCAACTATTTCAGTCTCAATAGAATCGGCCTGGCGCTTGCGCAATGCGCTGACAATGCTTTCGGCTCGTCGGCGTTGCAAGTTGCGGTTGACTGAATCGCTTCCCTCGACCGACGAATAAGCCGTTATCTTCAAATCGACAATGGAAAAGTCTGGCTGGTTCAAGGCTTCCAAAAACGGCTCAATATCAGCCACATCATAGTCGGACTTATTACCTTTGAACGGAATGACGAACTCAAGATTTGCGCTGTCGGGCACGGGCTTGTAATGGAAGTGCGAATTGATGGAAATAGTGTCGGCAAGCAAGCGGACATTGTTCTTGTAAGTGCCTTTAATAGGATGAATAAACGTCTTTGGCACGCTTGTGCATACCGAACCGTCCTGAACAATGAGAAGGTTTATCTCGCTGTTGTCCATATCGACCAATTCGGGCAAATCGGCAATTTTAGCCTTGAAAGCCTTTGGATTGTCTGGATTCTGCGCAATGTTCTTCTTCAGGATCTTCTGAGGAACGAGAAGTCCATTTTTCACGAACATCTTCGCGAATTTATTCTTCTTTGCCATTAGGCACTCTCCTTTCTTTTGATTAAAATGACAGGCTATAAAATCGCGATCCTGGCCCAATTTTATGAATCTTTTATTTATAAATAAGGTAGGGAATTATGAAGCCTCTTGGGACAATACCAGGTACAGAAATCGTCCTGGAAAAGGACGAGGGATTGCGAGCCTACAAGCCAGTTACTTTCCTGCCGGAGCTTCCATGTGAACACAGGATCGTCCAGTTGGTGAATAACCTTACCATCGGCGATCGAACTTACTTGTCTGGATCCGTCTTCATCAATGAAGAGACGGAATGGAAACTCGTGACTCCTCCTGAGAAAGGACTTGGTCCAGTCATGAGCATTCGTTGTCCTCGCATCGAGAATGATGTTAGGATCAGGTGGATCGATCCGTTCGACAAGTCTCCTTATCACTGGAAGCACACGTTGCTTATCCGTAAATACGGATCGTTTCCAACTTCCGTTTACGACGGAGTTGTTGTGATCGACTCGTACGCTCGCGACAAGTACCTGAGGAACGCACTTCACGACTTTGTTCCACGTGGAACAGAGGACAACTGGTTCTACAGGTTCTATGTGTTCAGTGAGGACGAGGTTGCTTATACGGATGATAGCTGCACGTTCCGTCCACTTGAGTTGAATTGGGCAACAATCAAAGGTCTTGTTCAGGCCGGACTTGGTCCGAAGATCTTCAGTACTGGAGACAGTATTGTCATCGAGAATGTTAATGGTGGCGACAAGTGGAATACGATCGATGGAATGATGGAGTTCGAAGTCATTGGATTCGATCTTGTTGCACCTGACAGGAAGG
>CALCFP010000252.1 GCA_937900725.1 uncultured Bacteroidota bacterium
CGAACTAGAGGACCTCATTCTGGAAGGTTGGGAAAGGGCCGGCGTATCCGAGCTCATCACCCTGCATCTCGGCGATGCCAAGGACACACTCAGGTCACTTGCCGGCAAAAGCTACGACCTGGTGTTCATCGATGCCGACAAGCGCGAATATCCGCAATACTACAATCTTGTGATTGACGCCGTGCGCCCTGGCGGATTCATCATTGCCGACGATGTGCTATGGTACGGCAAGATAAATGGCGACACGCCTGCAAACGACACCTACACGCAAGGACTTCAGCAGTTTAACGATATGGTTCAGTCCGACCCGCGCGTCGAAAACGTGATCTTCCCTATCCGCGACGGACTTATGGTAATGCAGAAACGATTTAGGATGTAGGATTTCTTATTTCAGTTACTGATTATTTAGGATGTAGATTTTTATCTTGTCCCTTTTGCCTTTTCCATTGTCCCCTAAATTTAACATTTCAAATCTGAATCTTTTCGTTGCCTGAGTTTACCGAAGTCACCTTTCCCATATTTTCTAATTATCAATCAATAATTTAGCATATCGCTCAAAAACGAAATGGCGATTGCTTGTCGGCAAATAACCAGCGTTCAGAAAATCTGCGTAATTTGCATTCGTAAAACATCACAAAACAATTGCTTGCAATGGCCAGCATCAGGGCAAACATAACTCTCGCATTACGGTTTCTGCGTTGCATTACGCCAAGCAAACTGCACAATAGCGCAAGAATAAGGATTGGCCACATATTCAGGCGGACAACTGTCCGCACAATGCCCGAATCGCTGTCGGTGGAGCCCGCATCAATATGCAATCTCCATTGTCCCGAATGCACCATTGGCGGGGGACGGATGGCACGTAAAGGCCAGTTGATGAGTTTTCAGACATTCGTCAACGCATTCGGCCCAATTGCCAAATGGCTTGTCAACTGCCAATTCTACTGGCAGGGCGAGCCCACGCTCAATCCCGACTTGTGCCGAATGATAGCCGTTGCGCACAAACGGCACGTCTTTACAAACCTCTCTACAAACGGCCAGACACTCTCGCCCGAACTATGTGCAGACCTTGTCAACAGCGGACTCGACAAGATAACCGTCTCAGTTGACGGCACCACGCAGGATGTATATGCAAAATACCGCATCGGCGGAAGCCTCAAAAACGTCATCGACGGCATAGGCAATCTGGCCAAAGCGCGCCTGCAACTTGGCAAAGGCAATCCGCTTATCGAAGTGCAGTTCATAGTGTTCGCGCATAACGAGCATCAGATGCCCGACATAAAACGCCTTGCACGGCTATGGAATGCCGATAGTGTTACGTTCAAGACGGCACAAATTGAGAATCTTGACAAAGCAGGGCAGATGTTGCCTAGCAACCCAAAATACAGCCGTTACAGGCAAAATGCCGACGGCAGGTATTTTATGCCGAAAAAATATCCAGTCAGATGTTTGCGCGTAAGAAGCACCATGCTGGCATCGTCGAACGGCGACGTGGCAATATGCTGCTACGACAAGAACTGCAGTTACACATTCGGCAACGTCAACACCGACAGCGCCGTCAGCATTTGGAAGAGCCAGCAGGCCGACACAGTACGAAGACAAGTGCTTGGCAGTGGCACTCTGGCCGACATTTGCCTAAATTGCGGCAAATAACAATTTTGTAGTTAATAAAAAACCGTCTACAAGCGTTTTTTATAAAAACGTAGGCTTATATTTGTATGTGATTAACCAAACGTTGTGTCGCACATCGGCACGCTGTTCCAACGTTTTAACTAAAAGGTACTTGAGGAACAAAGTACATCAACACATTTTAATTATGAAAACAAAATTATTTCCCTTATTTCTGTCAGTTCTTTGATATTGAGCGCGTTTGGCACTTCAGCCCAAATTCTCACTGGCGACTCATTTGCCAAATACGACATTGACAAGTACGATGGCACTGCCGACCATAAGCAGCAGTATGTTCAAGGCGCCGAGGGGCTAAAAGATCGGTTTGAACTTGACAAGAACGACCAACTTTCGTACAGTGCGATTATTGAATGCGAAAATCAGACAAAAGACAAGTTGTATGAAAGCGTAAACGAATGGTTTACAAAAGCTTTTGCTGACAAAAACTCGTCGATAAAGACCAATGACAAAGAGACAGGCACTTTGCTTGCAAACGTCAACCTTAAGAACATAGTATCTTTCCCACATCAGATTGTCAGCGTCAATATGATTGTGAAAGTGAATATCAAGGATGGAAAGATTCGCTTGACAAGCACCATCAAGGACTATATTATCAATTCTGCAACATCTTGGACATCAAAGAAATGCTATCCATTTTATGAAGAACCGGACGCTCTTCGCAAAAAGGTTGGCTCAAGCGCCTATGTTGCAAGTTGCATATTTACGGAAATTGTTGAAAAGCAATTGAAGGAAGCAACAGCACCTAAAGTTAATACCGAAGGTGCTGACGACGATTGGTAGTATTTTTTAGATAGTATATTTTAAGGTCGCTGTGAGTCTTTCACGGCGGCCTTTTTTGTTTATTTGAAATTGCCGGCAATAAACTGGCAATCCTTTTTCAGTTGTTCGCAAAGGCTGTCAATTGAAGAAAAAAGTCTCTCATCGCGGATTTTTTTCAGGAAGGCGACAGTTATTTCCTTTTCATAAAGGTCGCCGTTGAAACCAAACAGGTTAGCCTCTATGGTAGTCTTGCCGTCAGATTTTGAAATCGTTGGCCGGCAGCCTATGTTAAGCATCCCCAAATAGTCTTTCCCGTTAACATTGACTTTTACGGCATAAACACCGTTGCCAGGAATGAACTTGCACTCGTCGGGTTGGACATTGGCCGTGGGAAACCCCATTGATGTGCCAATGTGGTTGCCCCGCACTACACGTCCAGAAATGCTGTAATTGCGGTCTAATAGGGTTGCCGCCTCGTCAACCTTGCCATCCAACAGCAGGTTTCGAATGAGCGTCGAACTGATAGGTTGGCTTTTTGCGGTCAGCATTTCAAGTTGGTGCACACTGAAGCCCATTTGCCTCGACAGCGAC
>CALCFP010000253.1 GCA_937900725.1 uncultured Bacteroidota bacterium
CATCACGTGGTATTCAGTTGGCTTGTCGCTGATTGCAAAACGCGAAACTTGCGCTTCGACGTTATACAAATCGGAAGTAAAATGAATGTATTTCAATGTTGCTAATTTTAAAAACGCACGAATTTAGAAAAAAAGTGGCAACAAAAAACCTACAAACTGGAATTATAACCTTTTTAGGCGTTTATGAACAAAAAAAAACGTTCTCACTTCAGCACGCACTCAATGCGCTCAATCTGTCCGTCGTTTTGTGCAGGATTGATTTCTAGCAATCGGCACAGCAGTTCATACAAGTCGATATTCTGCAATTGCGGGGCCTCGTATCCGACCTTGAAGTCGGGCCCGACGGCATAGAACACTCCGTTCATCAAAGGATTGGCATTGTCAAAGCCGTGCATTCCCTTTGGCAAAGTTCGCCTATCGTTGTAGATTTGGCTCCATCCACTGTCGGACAGCATCACTACATCGCCAATACGCTTGTTGTCGGCATAATGGAAGCGTTCAGGAGCATCGGCCCGTTTCCACGATATCAGGCCTTCCACATTGCCCAAAGCCGACATCAGTGAATCCTCGCAATCTTTCTTGCAGTAGGCAAATGAAATTGCAGGAGAACTAATCAGCGTATCAACCCAACTTGACTTTAAAAACGAATTAAGGTCAATGATTTTTTCATCGGATATTGGCGCCATTCCGTGGTCGGACAGCACAATGAAGTTTATCGAGTCACGGAAACTCAATTCATCAAGACGGGACATAAAATATGCTATCAGGCTGTCAACCTTTTGAATGGATATCTTAATCTCGTCAGAATCAGGGCCGAAATTATGGCCAGCGTTGTCGGTCTCTTCTATATAGCACATTGCCAGATGAGGACGTTCGCTGTAAGGGACATTGAGCCAGCCTATCACGCTGTCAATCCTTGACTTGAACGGAACATCGGCGCTGTAACTTGCCCATCTTGACGGACGATAGCCTTTCTGCTTTGTATCGGAGCCTACCCACGAAATGGTGGCCGATTTCACCTTTTGCGATTCGGCGGTCACCCAAATCGGCTCTCCCCCATAGAAACAATCTTGAGTTGTCGTTTTCTTGTCGCCCATTGAGAACGTGCGTTTTGTGCCACGCTCCCAGAAGTTGTTGGCCACTATGCCGTGGTTTTGCGGATATAGTCCTGTAGCCATTGTATAGTGATTGACAAACGTGAGCGACGGGAACACAGGCTGAAAGCCTTTGGCCTTCACTCCCATTTTTGAAATCGAATCGAGTGTCGGCGTATTGACAAGATCCTGATAGTCAGAACGAAAAGCGTCAACCGACAGAACCACAGTGTAATTTCGCGGTTTCACTTCGCGGTTTCGCAGATAGCGAACATATGCATCCTGTCCGCCGACCAACGCCAAAAAGACAAAAAACAAAATGTATGGGACCGACTTCTTCATTTGATTACTTGTTTTCGGCTGGCACTGCCAGTTTTTCACCTGCATCCTTAACTACAGCACGTTTCCAGTTCTCGTCGTAGCCTGGTTGTTCAACTTTTGGCGCATAATATTTGTAGCCTGCAGGGACAGTTTGCGGAGTCTTCACGTTTCCGTCCATATATTTCACGAGAAGTGTCTCTTCGAGTGTTTTCCAGTCCGAGAACTGCTTCTGAGCGGTCTCACCGGAATACTTGGTAAGTATCTTCTTCGCCTCTTTCA
>CALCFP010000254.1 GCA_937900725.1 uncultured Bacteroidota bacterium
CCACACAGGAAGAAGCCGCCCGCAGGGAAAACGAGTCAAACGCCATAATGAAGGTTATCAACGATAAACTCATTGTGGTTGAATACGATATGGACGGTACCATAACCAACATCAACGACACATACGCTGAAATGCTTGGCGTTTCAGCCGATGAAATAATCGGACAAAAGTCGAACGACGGTGTGGATTTGTCGCAAGAACAACTGATGAGCCACCTGCAAATGTGGAACAACCTGCGTATGGGCAAAACCATCACTGAAACTAACCACATTACTCTCAATGGCAAGGATTTGTGGATTAAGGAAACTTACTCGCCTGTATTTGACCAAAACGAGAGCCATCCATACAAGGTTATAAAAGTAGGCATCAACGTAACCGAACAAATGAATGCCAACTCAATAATTGACAAACTGAAGGAAGAAAACGAGCAGTCAAATGCAAAGATTGCGGAACTTGAAGACCAATTGAATGCAGAGCCACCATTGACACCTACCAAACCTAGGAAGGCAAGCAAGCCTGCCCCAAAAGTTGAGACCGACAATGAGTTTAACGTCGTCGTTGGCGAACAGCCATTGATTGAATGGACGGGAAACTGCGAGATGGGCATTATCGAGATTGACGAGCAACTGCAGAAACTTACCGACCTGGAAAATGCCGTTTACACTACCTTCCGCGCCAACAAGCCAAAAAAGGAAATAAAGGAGACTCTTCGTAGCCTGATTGACTTTGCTTCTTATCACTTCGGCATAGTGGAAGGATATGCTGACGAATCAGCATTCGACGGCATGAAGCAACTCAAACACTCGTTCGAAGAGTTTTTGGGCAAGATCAACGAATTCCTCAATCTTTATACCGACGGCAAGATTAAATCGGCTGACGGACTGATGCTGTTTATGAACAAATGGACTGAATCGGACATTGAACAAATGAAGAATCTGGGTGAACACCTGAAAAAATAACATTTCAAAAATGTGACGTCATAAAGCGTTACAGATTTTGTATCAATAATTGCAAACAATCACAATTGGCATAAATCAACTGTGATTGTTTTTTTTACATATTTACAAGCCCATCCACGTTGTACACATTCAATGACTATGTATCTTTTGTTTTCATTTTACGTAACTTTTTTGTAAGATTGTGTAACCAAAAAATCAAGACAAATGGGAAACAAAGTTCAAGACCAACCAAAGAAAAAGATAAGCATAAAAATTGGCACCCAACTCACTATAACAATAGCACTGCTTTGTTCAATCATCTGCATAATCTTGACAATAACCGCCCAGAGGCTAAGCCGCAAAGCCATTAGCAACGAGATGCTCCAGACTATGTCGCGTGAAGCGGAATGCATCAGCAACGAAGTTAACGAGATTGTTGTAGCGCGACAGAAGCAAGTCTCCATCATGGCCAATGTCGACAAAATCAGAGCATTGAGTGAAGTTGACCGCGATGACGACGCCACACTCGAAGTTGTTGAAATGCTGAGAAACTCACTCAACGGAGACAATGATATCAACAGATTTGTCTTAATCAATACCGAAGGTAAAGGCATAACCACCGAGAATAATCCTGTAGACCTGGCTGAGCGCCTTTATTTCAAACAATACAAGGAAGGACGTGTACCAGAGCCCGATTGCATAATAAGCAAGACATCAGGGAAACAAACCGTCATGTACAGCGCCCCGATTAGCAACGCTGATGGGATAAATATCGGCTTGCTCTGCACTGGTGTCGATGCACACGTATTTTCCGACATAGTAAAAAGCATCAATGTGGGTTCAGAACGCCCGGTAATAATAAAATACAACGGTCAACTTATTGCTCATAAAGATGCCGATTTAGTAATGTCCGGAGCAAACCTGTTTGAAACAATTTCTTGTGGAGACACTTTAAAGACAATGATTGGCGACACCACCATGACTGCAATTGTCAACGAAAACGGGGTTGAGAAAATTTACTCATTCACACCCGTAAAGAACACACCTTGGTATGTTGGAATCAGCCTTCGCACCGATGAGGCCCTAATAGGCTACGTACAACTTTCAAAACGTACCATTCTGTTTTGCATCATCATAATTATTGTAAGCATAATAATAGCCATATTCCTAGGGAAAATGATAAGCAGCCCAATTGCAACAATAGTGAAAAGGCTGAAATACATATCGAAAGGTGTTTTGGAAAAAGTCGAATTGGTAGATAATCATTTCACTGAGATAGAAGAAATATACAACACCACCAATGATGTCATTGACGGATTGATAAAAGCCGCCGATTTTGCTGACAACATTGGAAATGGAAACCTGAACACCAAATTTGAACGGCTCAGCGACAAGGACGGACTGGGAACTAACCTTTTGGTTATGCGTGAGCGCCTGCAAGAAGCCGAAGTTGAAAGCGAAAAACGCAAGATTGAGGATGAAAAAGCGAATTGGGCCACTTCGGGAATGGCCAAATTCGGCGAGGTACTGCACACCAGCAACCAAAGCATCAACGACTTGTCCTATC
>CALCFP010000255.1 GCA_937900725.1 uncultured Bacteroidota bacterium
ATTGCAAAAAGTCAAGCATCATTTTATAGGACAACTTTCAATATCAGACTATTACAGTGCAGGGCGGTTCGAATTGGATGCCGTGGCGCTTCTTGAACAACTGTTCATTAAATACGACAAGGTGTTGATGGTGGGTGGCTCGGGTATGTATATTGATGCCATTGTGCGCGGAATTGACGATTTGCCTACCATAAACACTGAAATACGTGCTCAAATAGGTCAGCGACTCAAGGACGAAGGCATTGACAAATTGCGTGAGGAGTTGTCGAAACTTGACCCTGAATACTACAATACGGCCGACATTGTCAATCCGAAACGGGTGTTGAAGGCATTGGAAGTCATAGCACAAACAGGAAAGACGTATTCGTCGCAACGGACAGGCAAGGTCAAGGAACGTCCGTTTGAAATAGTGCTTGTCGGACTGAAAATGGACAGGGACAAACTGTATGAACGTATTGACCGACGTGTAGATGTGATGCTTGAAATGGGCTTGGAAAACGAGGCGAAAAACTTGTTCCCGTATCGGGATTTGAACTCACTCAACACAGTCGGCTACAAGGAGTTTTTCGATTATTTTGAAGGCAAATATGATTATGACGAAGCCGTAAGGCTGATAAAACGCAATTCGCGCCGATACGCCAAGCGCCAGATGACGTGGTTCAGCCGTTATCAGCAGATGACGTGGTTCGACCGCGACGACGAGGCGGGTTTGCGAACGTTTATCCTTAACTTGTAATGAAAAATGTACTTTACATATCGTACGACGGAATGACCGATTCGCTTGGTCGCTCGCAGGTGTTGCCGTATCTGTGTGGCTTGTCGGAACAAGGTTACGCAGTGACGTTGATTAGTGCCGAAAAGCCTGAAGCATACGAAACTGGCAAGTCGGCAGTTGAAAGAATCGTGGCCGATTCGAAAATCGACTGGCCCCCTGTTGGCTACCCCAAACGCCCGCCGATTGTATCCACGCTGAAGGACATTTTCAAAATAAAAAGGACGGCAGTAGAACTCTATCGGGATAAAAAATTCGACTTGGTGCATTGCCGTAGTTACATCTCGGCGTTTGTTGGACTTGCGATGAAGCGCAGGTTCGGGTGCCGGTTTGTGTTTGATATGCGTGGATTCTATGCCGATGAGCGTGTCGATGGCAAGATATGGAACACGCAAAGGCTTGTGTACCGTATGGTTTACAATTTTTTTAAACGGAAGGAAAAGACTTTTATGTCGGAATCCGATGCCATTGTAAGCCTGACATATTCGGCAAAGTCGGAAATTTTGTCGTGGAAACTGCAAAATGTTGCAAAAGAAAAGATTACAGTGATTCCTTGTTGCGCCGACACTAATCATTTCGATTACGAAAGACAAAATATTCAAGATGTTGAAAAATGGCGAAATGTATTGAATATCAATACGGATAATTATGTATTGTCGTATTTGGGGTCGGTTGGAACGTGGTATATGCTACCAGAAATGATGGATTTTTTCAGTGAACTGCTGAAATTGCGGTCCAATGCGGTTTTTCTGTTGA
This sequence comes from uncultured Bacteroidota bacterium, assembly GCA_937900725.1. Classification (GTDB taxonomy): domain Bacteria; phylum Bacteroidota; class Bacteroidia; order Bacteroidales; family SZUA-534; genus RUG13583. The sequence continues at coordinate 1,529 of CALCFP010000255.1, forward strand.
TAACCCGCGACAGCCGACAATTGATAATGGATGAGGCATTGCGACATAATATCCCTGAAAACAAGATAATTGTACAACCGGCTACACGCGATGAGGTGCCACAGTTGGCTTTGCTGTCAGATGCGTCGTTGTTCTTCATAAAGCCTGTATGGTCAAAGAAGGCATCGTCGCCGACAAAATTGGCAGAGTTGATGTCCCTTGGCATTCCGTGCCTTACCAACAGGGGTGTGGGCGATGTTGACGCAATAATGGAGGAAAATCCTATTGGAATCCTTATTGATGGTTGGACCGCATCTGATTACGACACTGCAATTTCTAAATTGCTAACTTTGCCAGCCGAAGGACGGGAAATTGCCCGTCAGCAGGCTTGCGACAAGTTCTCGCTTGAAACGGGAGTGCTTGCCTATAAACAAATTTATGAAAGATTGACGCTTTGACACGAAAACTGTTATACATAGCGCCTCACAGGCCTGGTCGTTCGCCAGGTCAGCGGTTTAGATTTGAGCAATTTCTTAATTACTTGAATGCCAATGGTGTTGAGGTGACATATTCGTTTTTGCTGAATGCGTGGGACGACCACCATTTCTATCATCACGGAAATTACTTGAGCAAGGTTTGGATAGCAGTCAAGGGATTGATAATAAGACTGTTTGACGTATTGCGCGCATCGAGGTTCGATTATGTGCTTGTCTATCGCGAGGCACATTTCTTTGGAACTTCGATATTTGAGAGGATGCTGTCACGAAAGGCCGTTATGTTGTTTGATTTTGATGACGCCATTTGGCTGAACGACATTTCGGAATCGAACAGAAATCTGGGTTGGCTGAAAAACTCTGACAAGACTGCCCAAATTGTGAAAATGGCTGATTTGGTGACAGTCGGAAATTCATTTTTGGCTGAATACGCTCATCATTGGAACGAAAATGTGGCTGTAATTCCAACAACAATCGACACCGACTTGTATAAGTACAGGGGTGCTCGCGACACTGACAATGTGGTGATTGGCTGGATTGGCAGTCTAACTACGCTCAAGCATTTCCAGGAATCGGTGCCAGCCTTGGTCAAGGTCAAGGAAAAGTACGGCGACCGAATAAGTTTCAAGGTCATTGTCGATGTCGATTACCGTGAACCTCGGCTGAATCTTGCAAGTACAAAATGGTCGAAGGAAACGGAGGTTGGCGAATTGCTGGGCATCGACATTGGCATTATGCCTTTGCCAAACAATGATTGGTCGAAAGGGAAATGCGGGTTCAAGGGCATTCAATATATGTCGGTAGGCATTGCCACTATTATGACGCCTGTAGGTGTCAACGTCGATATCATAAGCAATGGCGAAAACGGTCTGCTGGCCACAACGGAACAGGAATGGGTCGATTGCTTGAGCCGACTGATTGAATCGCCAGAGTTGAGGCGTCAAATGGGCGAGGCTGGCCGTAAGACTGTTGAACAACGGTTCTCTGTCAAGTCACAACAACAACGGTTTGTCGATTCGTTTGAGCACGCATCGGAACTAAAATACAGAAAGAAATGAAATATAAGGAGATAGAACGAAAATTCCTGGTAAAGGGAGAGTACAAGTGTCTGGCAACCAGCTCCAGCCACATCATGCAGGGCTACATAGCCAGTGGCAAGGGACGCACCGTCCGCGTCCGCATTCGCGACAGACAAGGCTTTCTCACCATCAAGGGGCCAAGCCTGAATGGCGGTCTCTCGCGCTATGAGTTCGAGCAGGAGATAGCGCTGGAAGACGCGCTGCAGTTGATGCGTATCTGCGAACCAGGCATTATCG
>CALCFP010000256.1 GCA_937900725.1 uncultured Bacteroidota bacterium
TTACTTTTGCTTGTATTAAACGACTAAATTGGTAGTGGTAATGAGCAAGAAAAAGAAAAAAAGCAAGTTGAAGTTCTATATTTTGGGTATATTGGCAGTGTTGCTTATAGTTGGAGGTTTTGTCGGCTATAGCATTTATTCCGACAATCTGCTGCCAAAGACTCACTTCAACGAGATTGACAAGCCACAGACCATAGGCTCGCTTCTGAACAGCATTCTTCATCAAAACGACATCGACTACAAGATTGTCGATAGTCAGATAGTGCTTTTCAAATCAGAATATCAAGCAAAAGAGTATCACTGTTCAGGTTTTCTGTTAGACCATCGCAATTCAGAAAGCATAATCAACGGCTCCATATATGTAGCCGACCTCGGCATAGGAACAATATCCAACAACTACGGTTATTATTCAATGCTCCTGCCGGAAGGCGTTCATCACATAAGATTCTACAGTCTGGGGTACAAATTGCAAGACACCACTATCGACATCAAGGGCGACATTTCGCTTAACGCGAAACTCGAGCCTGTCTCGTACCAAATGGGCGAAATCATGGTGACAGACACTAGCAGCAAGGATTTCATGGAATCAGCAATGAGCATGATAGCAAAACTGACCACAAAGCAGCTCAAAGAACTGCCAAATGTCCTTGGCGAACATGATGCCTTGCGCAACCTAGACCTAATGTCCGGACTTCAGATGAGCGAGTTCTCGACGAGCAACATATGCGTAAGAGGCGGCACCGGCAACCAGACCACATTTCTAATGGATGAAGCCAACATATACAATGCATCACACTTTGGAGGATTTTCATCGGTATTCAACCCCGATGTGGTCAACCATATCAACATATACAAGAACGAACTGCCGGCAAGCGAGTCCGGCTCGCTGTCATCGGTTATCGACGTGAGGCTTCGCGATGGCGACATGCAGCAATGGCACGCTTCGGGGACAATAGGCCTGCTGACAGCCAGGGCACTTGTCGAAGGTCCGCTGAAAAAAGACAAGTCGTCGATACTGCTTGCCGTAAGACGCACATACGCCGACAAGGTTTTTGCACCGTTTTGGGAAAACCGCAACTTCAACTTGAAGTTCTACTACTACGACATCAATTTCAAGTTCAACTACAAATTCAACGAAAGGAACAGGCTATACTGGTCGTGGTACTCGGGCGCCGACAAACTCGACCATTCAATGTACCTGAAGAGCATGAGCTACATAACCACCTTGCGGCTCAACCACATTTTCGGCGAGCACCTATTCTGCAACCTGTCAATCATTGGTTCCCAGAACAGGACCAACCTGTCGAACTTTTACTACAACGGCGCTTTCAAATGGCAATCGATTTGCTGGGATACAAAAGCAAAAATAGACTTCACGCACCACGCAAACGAACACATAAGCCTCAACTACGGATGGCAGGCATCGTTCTACAGTTTGGAACCATTTGACTTGTCGTCAGACGAGGAAGAAACTTCATTCAGAAATGCCCGAATACACGCGCAGCCGATATTCAACCAAGGCATCTATCTTGTTCAGAAATACAAATTAGGCGCCATGCTGTCGTTCAACATTGGTCTAAGAGGCAACATATTCAAAGGCCTGACAAACTACAAGAACGAAAGCGACTCGACAATCATATACCCTGAATGGAACTTCACTGTAAACTACAAAGTCTCGGACAATCTGCTGATAAAGTTCAACGCTTCTTCAAAAACGCAACCAATCCACCAACTACAAGTCAGTTCGTACGGCATAACCATAAACCGGTGGATGCCGTCGAACAACAGGTACATGCCCGAACGCAGCCACAACGGGTCAATAAGTTTCAACTACAAGGCAACTGAATGGCTCAACACAACTGCGAACATTTATGCACGCAAGATGGAAAACCTGATAGAAACGATGCAGGAAATGAGGCTCATCTACGAGATTGACCCTGAGAAGCACGTCCACCACTCGTCGGCAGAAGCGACCGGCTGCGAATTGACTGCAAACATGAACTTCAACAAGTTGCACGTATCAACATCATACGACTACACTAACTCGATGTGGCTTACGCAAGGGCTGAACGACGGCAAACGCTATCCGGCATCTTTCATACGGAAACATTCGTTCAACATCGTCGGCACATACTACTTGAACAGCCGCGTCAAACTTTCGATGGCATGGCAGATAGCATCCGGCATACCATACACTACGGCCGTAGGCAAATATGTGATTGACGGGAAAACAGTGCTCCAATTCGACGAGAAAAAAATAAACACCACAAAACTGCCAAACTACAACCGGCTTGACGCAAGCATCGACATTGAGGGCAAGCATAACGGCACAAAACGCTGGAGCAGTTACTGGAATTTCGCAATCTACAACGTGTATGCACGCAAGAATCCACTCGGTGTCGCATATTTCATGACAGACGAGCACGGCAACACTACATTCAAACCAGGGTTCTATTATTTCTACCAGTTTGTGCCTTCGCTGTCATACAGATTCGTGTTTTAGCCAAGTGTGCCTGCCCTTTCAGAGCCAGACAAAGCACCTTGCGGATGCGGATTTGAACAAAAAGTTGATAAAAAACGGGATTTCAAATGAGCAAATACCGTTTTTTTTATCCTTTTTGACTATATTGCCACCTAATCACTAATGAATAATGACCAAAAATGGCAAAAAAGCAATTGACACTGGAATACCATTTCAACACCACGCCCAAAGTGTTGTTTCCGCGTATAAGCACGGCAGATGGTCTGAATGAATGGTTTGCCGATGAAGTAAAAGTTGACGAAAAGACATTCGTATTCAAATGGGATAAGGAAGAACGCTGTGCCGAACTGATATTTCTGAAAGACTGCAAAGCTGTGAGGTTCCATTGGACTGACGACGAAGACAACGAATCGTTTTTCGAGTTTAAACTGACTACAACAGAACTTACTGACGACCTGGCATTGGAAATAACCGATTTTGTGGAGGCAGACGAAATGACAGAGACTGAAGAACTTTGGAATGCCCAAATATCAGACCTAAAACGCATTTTAGGGGCATAAAATCAGCATAAAATCTGTAATATTGCATTCTCCATGTCAGGCATGGATATGAATGATTAAATACCAGATAGTGAAAAAGTTATATAAGTTTATCCTTAAATCATACATAGGTCCGTTCATACTGACTTTCTTCATAGCAATGTTCATATTGCTGATGCAGTTATTGTGGCGATACCTTGACGATATTGTCGGGAAAGGACTTGGAATAGGCGTAATATCAGAACTTATGCTATATTTCTGCAGCAGCCTTGTGCCTATGGCACTGCCACTTGCCGTTCTGCTGAGCTCGATTATGACCTTCGGCAATATGGCCGAACACTACGAACTGATGGCAATAAAATCGGCAGGCATCTCGCTTGTGAAGATAATGAAGCCACTGGTTTTCTTTGTCATCATTGTAAGTTGCTGCGCATTCCTGTTCTCAAACAACATCATGCCATACACCAACCTTAAAATGAAGACCCTGCTGTATGACATAAAGCAGCAAAAGCCAGAAGTGTCGATAACAGAAGGTGTGTTCAGCGATGCCATTGACGACTACACCATAAAGGTCGGACGCAAAAGCCACAAAGGCCCAATGCTTTACGACATAATGATATACAACCATACAGATAACAATGGCAATCGAGATGTCACACTCGCCGACTCCGGCACAATGATCATCACCGCAGACAAACGCTATATGGTGCTGACGCTGTACGATGGCGCAAACTACGTTGAAGAAACCGAAAAGAAACGGCACCGCAGGGAAGACAAGGAATACCCACAACGCACCACTCGCTTCAAGGAAGAACGTTTTGCCATAGACATGTCGGGCATGAGTTTTGAACGCTCAGACGAATCGTTGTACAAAAGCGGCGCAGCAATGCTTAACCTGAGCCAACTTCAATACACAACCGACTCGCTGAACAACAATTTCAATAACGAGACCAATGGCTACCTCTCAAATTTGGAAAGGGGCAACTACTTCAAGAAAATGAACTACAACAAGGAAGACAGCCTCTGGTACCAGACAGCAAACAATTCCGCATCAACTTACATAAACATCGACTCCGCAGTAATGGCACTGTCGACAGTTGACCGTAGTGGCGTAATCGGCTACGCCATGGGATACGCCCGCGATGCGAAAAACTACATTTCACAAGCAGAGTCGACATTGCTAGGCAGGCAAAATACAATAAAGAAATACGAGATTGAATGGCACCGAAAATTCACGCTTTCAATAGCATGTTTGCTGCTGTTTTTCATAGGCGCACCACTTGGCGCAATCATCCGCAAAGGCGGCATCGGAACTCCAATAGTGATATCGGTGCTTTTCTTCGTAATCTACTATGTGGTAAACATAAGTGGCGAGAAATCGGCAAAGATGGGCAAATGGCCAGCCTGGCTGGGAATGTGGATTTCGACAATGATATTCATGCCTATGGGTATTTTCCTCACATACAAGGCCGTAAAGGACGCCACATTCATGGAACTGAGCACCTACACCGATTTCTTCAGAAAAATATATGGCAAACTGATGGAAACGGCTACAGCCCAAAAGATTGCATCATTCTTTGAATCGAGAAAGCAAAGGAAAAACAATGCAAGTGCCAAGCAACAATAACCGTCCGCTGCGCATTCTTGTCATCTGCAACAAAATGCCTTATCCTTCAAATGACGGAGGGACCATAGCCACCCTGAACATGATTATGGGCCTTGCCGCACAAGGCAACGAGGTTGACGTTCTCGCCATGCAGACACAAAAGCACAATTTTCCGATTGAGAAACTGTCGCCAGAACTGACAAAAAACATAAGATGGCACTCTGTGTGGATTGATACCGACATAAAAATAAGCAAACTGATTGGCAACCTGCTGTTCTCAAACAAGCCATACAACGCCGAACGTTTTGTCTCGGATGAATTCAACACAAAACTTATCTGGCTTCTGCAAAACAAATACGACCTTGTACAACTTGAAGGCCTATACCTGTCATGCTACATACCAACAATAAGGAAATGCACCAAAGCCAAAATCGCCTTGCGCGCCCACAATGTTGAATGGCAAATATGGCAACGTATGGCGGAAACAGAAAACAACCCGCTCAAGAAATTCTACAAGAGCATATTAAGCAAACGGGTACGCAATCTCGAACTGTCTACACTAAAGGACATTGACCTGCTTGTGCCTATAACCCAAAATGATGCCGACAAATTGCCATTCGACAAAAAACGCACATTCGTGGCACCAACAGGGATAGAACCGCAGAAATTCGTACCAGACAATCCGCCTCTTGACAAAAACACATTCTTCTACATCGGCGCACTTGACTGGGAACCAAACCAAGAAGCCATTTTATGGTTTGTGCGCAATGTATGGTCAGACATTCAATTACTACACCCTGAATGGACATTTCACATTGCAGGACGCAATGCCTCAGACAGTTTTGCACACGAACTGAACAAATATCAAGTCGTGTTTGAAGGTCAAGTTCCAAGCGCAAGAGAATTCATAAGCAAACACAATGTAATGATTGTCCCCCTGCTATCAGGCAGCGGAATGCGCATTAAAATAATCGAAGCCATGGCCCATAGCCGTTGCGTAATAACCACACCCGTTGGAGCGGAGGGCATTGATGCCGAAAACGGCAAAAACATTCTTATAGGTGAATCTCCAAACGAACTGAAACTTCATATTTTAAAGGTAATGGACAATCCTGACTACGCCAACAAAATAGCAAAAGAAGCGTACTGCTTTACAAACTTGAAATTCAACAATCGACAAATAATAAACGGACTAAACGACTTCTACAAGCAATGGCTACAACGCTGACAATAGCATTTTGGATTCTGCTCGGACTGGTTATCTACGCATATGCAGCCTACCCCGTACTTGTCGGCCTGTTGGCAAAAGCCAAAGGCAGGCGCCCGGCAACCGAATTGCCCGACATTCTGCCCGACGTGACACTCTTTGTCACCGCATTCAACGAGGAACAATTTGTGGATGAAAAAGTCGCCAACTCAATGGCGATCGACTACCCTGCCGAGAAACTGCATCTTGTCTGGGTCACCGACGGCTCGGACGACCACACTAACGACCTGCTGCAAAAATACAGCAACATAAAAGTCTATTACGAACCTGAACGACAGGGCAAGGTCCATGCCATGAAACGCGGATTGGATTTCGTCGATACCGACATCGTGATTTTCACTGATGCCAACACAATGCTATCGCCGGAAAGCGTGAAAGAGATTGTCCGTTTGTTTGAAAACCGCCAGATTGGATGTGTGGCTGGCGAAAAACGCATACTGAACGAAAGCCGGGAAAATGCCGCATCGTCAG
>CALCFP010000257.1 GCA_937900725.1 uncultured Bacteroidota bacterium
GAAGCAGAGGAAAATGGAATAATTCTTCCGAAAGAACCAAAGGTCAAGAAACCCAAATTCAAAAATCCTCTGGAAACAATAAAGAAGATAAAACTGAAGGTGCAAGATATAATAATGTTTTCGGAACATACTTGCATGGTGCGATTTTGCCTAAAAATCCTGCATTTTGTGATTATCTTTTAGAAAGAGCAATACAAAACAAAACAGGGGACTATAAGTATAAAATACTTCAACTTGATGATGATATTCGCAATGCTGTAAACCACGCAACCTACGCCAAGCACCACAAACGGTATGCTCAGCCACTGTCCCATATCGAGCGACATCGATTTTTCAAACTCCACCTGGACATCTTTTGTGAATTCGATGAAGAACCTAAATGCGAATATCAGCACCATTCCCAAGCCGAATATCAGCCCTTTGTACGATGTGGCCTTCGTCCTGTAATAAAGGAACAGCATAAACAGGCCCATAGCGAAATACGACAGCGCCTCGTAGAGTTGCGACGGGTGACGCGGGAATGTCTCGCCGAGGTTTTCAAAGATGAATCCCCAAGGCACATCGGTTGGCTTGCCTACAATTTCCGAATTGAAAAGATTGCCCATCCTGATGAACAAGCCCGACAAGGCTATCATTATAACGAGCCTGTCGAAAAGCCACAACGTATCGACCTTGTATTTCTTGACGAAGATGCCCAATGCAATGAAGAGTCCTATTCCCGCTCCGTGACTCGCCAATCCTCCTTCCCAAATCTTGAGTATTGCCAACGGCTTGTGCAAATAAATGTCAGGCTCGTAGAAAAGGCAATGGCCAAGACGCGCTCCAACGATTGTTCCGATGAAGAAATAGAGCAAGAGCGTGTCAATCAAGTCGACACGCGCACCTTCACGCTTGAACATCGACTTTGTAAGATAGTAGCCCACGACAAAGGCCAATGCGAAGAAAAGCCCGTACCAATGTGGTGCGAACGGACCTATCGAGAATATCTCGGGCGACGGATGCCAATGAATGTAAAGTATGTCCATAGACCGCAAAGTAAGCGAAATTTATAATTCACAATTCACTTCTCAACTTCTAAACATATCAACAGCGTAGCGTCAAAACTTTCAACCTTACCAAATGCCAGGCACTGGGCACTAATCTTCTCAACGTTAAACATTCAACTTTATCAATTCAAACTTTCAACTTTATTTATCTTTGCAAAAAAAACGATATGAGAAACATCTTTGCAATACTGCTTGTCGGCTTTGTGGCGATATCCTGCGGAAAGAAGACCGCGCCAGAACTGGATTCTTCTGATTTTGTGTACATTAACGATGTCGTGCCCGATGTCTTGCTCGACATCCGCTATTACAGCACCTACAACTTCGTAGGCACGCGCGTCGATGGCTACGAGGCACCTGTGGCGCTGATGACCAAGGAAGGCGCCCAAGCACTGAAAATTGCGAGCGACAACCTTCTTGCCAAAGGCTATAGGCTGAAGATTTTCGATGCATATCGTCCCCAAACGGCTGTAAACCATTTCATTCGCTGGGCCGAACAGATTGATGACACCATAACCAGACAGTATTTCTACCCTGACATCGACAAGAGCCTGCTCTTCGACAAGGGATTCATCTGCGCTCGTTCAAGCCACAGCCGTGGAAGCACGGTCGATCTGACACTGTTTGATATGGCGACCGAGCGTGAAGCCGATTTGGGTGGCACTTTCGACTGGTTTGGCGAGGAATCGTATCCCGACTACGACGGCATTACCGACGAGCAGAAGGCTCTGCGTCACTTGTTACGCGACGCAATGCTCGACGCTGGATTCAAGCCTTTCGACACCGAGTGGTGGCATTTCACGCTTGCCAACGAGCCTTTCCCCGACACTTATTTCGATTTCCCTGTGAAATGAGAAGGTGGAAAGTCGGTAGTTTGGCTGTTGGACTTTGGCTGTTGGCTATTGGCTGTTGGACTTTAGCCATTGGCTATTAGCCATTAACCTTTGGCTGTTAATTCTGAATTCCGAATTTTTAATTCTTAATTCCATTTGACTTGCCCCTTCAGGGCGCCATTTGCGGGTGTCCGATTCCCCTATGGTGTCGCTACGCTTTGCCATAGGCTATTGTGAACTGCCCTTTCAGGGCGAACAAAAACTGCATTTCGCGCTGAAAACGCAAATCAATCCTTTTTGAAAAAATAGGATTATTTGTCTTCTCCGTGTTTATCTGAAAATTCTCTGTGGTTCTCTGTGTAACTTATCCATTACACAGAGGTGACACAGAGTTTTTTTCTAATTTCACTTATGCCTTAACTGTCAATTCGTGAAAATTCGTGTCAATTCGTGGTTAAAATCCGTTAAATCCGTTGAGTCTGCGTTCAATCCCAAATAAAAAAGGCAACAGACCGAAGCCCATTGCCCTTTATTCTGAATTCTAAAATCTGAATTTTGAAATCCTAATTCCTAAATCCTAAATATATTCGTTTCACATCTCCTCCACATTTTACAATGTAAATGCCTTCGTGTGGCATTGCTATTTGTGCAGAACCTTCGCACACGCCTCTATGGGCCACAAGACGCCCCACCGCATCGTAAACGTAGATGTCGGCTGTGGCGTTTTCTACAACTATGACGTTATGGTGTGCATAGACAACCACGCCATTGGCTGTTTCGCCGTCAATGTCAGTTTCATCGTTTGCCATAAACAATGCCGTAAACGTTGTGTCGCAATAAACCAACACCTCACGTGGATTGACAGTCTCGCCATCACTCCAACCAGTGAACTTATATCCATATTTTGGAACAGCTCTCAATTGAGTTTTCGACAAATACGCATAATCATCGGAACCTTCAACATATCCCATCTTGATATTGTTTGACGATGCCATTACAGAATAATTGTTGACTCCAAATTCTGCGTAATAATTACAATCTGCTGTAACTTTCTCAAAACGAGGATTGTTTGTATTGCCATCACTCCATTTTGTGAAATGATAGCCATAGTTGGCAATGGCAACCAGTTCCACCTGACTGTTTTCTTCATACGTACCTGTTCCTATGCCTATGCCCATCATCGTATGAATTGTAGTTGCTGTTATCTTATATGTCTTTGCCACTGAACCAATCACATATACAGTGTCTTTGCTGACAACGTATGTGGTATCGTGAGTTATGCTTTGGTTGACAACAACAATTGTATCGTGCGTTATACTATGTATAGTGTCATTGTTGAACACAAACACCGTATCTAAATATGTGACAGTGTCATTTCTGTTAATATAAAGGACTCTTTCACCTTGAGCATTTGTATCAACATTGAAGAAACACCAAGGCTCCATTTTCGAATAAAGATTATAAGCTTCTCCAGGGTAAGTTAGAGTGACTTTATTATAGAATTCATAACTACGTTCGAATGCTCTATCAGCCACTGGTGGCATAAAACTGTTACAAGTGATTTTTGTCATATTGACACAGCCAGAGAACGCAGCATCATCAATGCTCGTCACTGATTCTGGAATGGTAATCGAAATCAAGCCACTACACCCATAGAACGCAGAATTGCCAATACTTGTGAGTCTGGAATCTTCCGCAAAATTCACCGAAGACAATCCACTGCAATTATAGAACGCAGACGAACCAATGCTCATAACTGAATTTGGAATGGTTACCGACGTTATGCCAGAACAGTTTTGAAATGCGTTAGAGTTTATGTCAGTTACTGTATATGTCTTGCCGTTTTTTGAAACAGTTCCATCTATGGTAACAGCGCCACTTGCATTTGATGAGCCTACTGTTGCTGTGCCGTCTTCATCTAGGATATATGTGATGTTGTTCTTCACTAAAGTTTCGGTACAATAATATTTTGCAACAACCTTGCCATCTATCTTCAAGACAAAATTTTTGAAATACACGTCGCCACCAGCAGCTCCGCAGTCTATTTCCAGACGGATTGAGTCTTCACCTTCAGCACCAATGTAATAATCATAGTCATAATGTTGCCATTCCGTAGTAACAGATTGGTTGGCAGCATAAACAACTGGAGTACCAAGATCGTCAGTAATTTGAGTGTTGGCACCTTGATTGTAATTTTGATCATAAGGATAAGTCTTACCAGATGCAATACGAATATAACCATTCTCATACCACTCAGCAGTACATTTGTAATCAAACGACAAGCAGAAAGATGCTCCCTCTTTTTGTCCATCAAGTCCACGCCAACTTGGCGTGACAACTTGAGCATCCCAACAATTTCCAGATGTTTCCTGAATAATTAGTCTTAAATAATCATTTGTTTCTTCCAAATCACCATAGTTGTCGGTTAGGAAGCCACTCATTGGGTATTCATAAACAACCCCATTTATTCTGTTAGCACCCCACGGTCTGCCTGTTGCACTGCCATTGTAGTTTATGTTATTAACTTTGTGGAATGCATTCGAACCTATGTACGTAACGACATTTGGAATGTCAACCGATGTCAAGCCACTGCAACCATAGAACGCTTGAGAACCAATGCTCGTAACTGAATTGGGAATGGTCACCGATGTCAAGTTGGTACAATTTTGGAACACCGATGAGCCAATTTCTGTAACTCCATTCGGTATTACCACTTCCGTACCTTGCCCAAGGTATTCAGTTATTATGGTCTTCTCCGTATTTGAATATGCAAAATTCTCGTCAACAGCATAATACCTTTTGCCTGCTCCCCAATTGGAACTCCACGAGCCTTCGTCCGTTGCACTGCCTCCATATATAATGGTGTTTACACTATAGAACGCATCAGTGCCAATTTCTGTCACTGAATTTGGAATGGTCACTGAAGTCAAGCCACTGCAACCAGAGAACGCTTGAGAACCAATGCTCGTAACTGAATTTGGAATGGTAACCGAAGCCAAGCCACTGCAATTGCAGAACGCATCCGAGCCAATGCTCGTAACTGAATTTGGAATGGTGGCCGAAGTCAAGCCACTGCAATTGTAGAACGTACCACTGCCAATGCTCGTGACTGAATTTGGAATGGTCACTGAAGTCAAGCCACTGCAATTGCAGAACGCACACGAGCCAATGCTCGTAACTGAATTTGGAATGGTAACAGATGTCAAGCCACTGCAATTGTAGAACGCATACGAGCCAATTTCTGTAACTCCATTCGGTATTACCACTTCCGTACCTTGCCCAAGGT
>CALCFP010000258.1 GCA_937900725.1 uncultured Bacteroidota bacterium
CACGCGTGTCAGATGTGAGCATTGGCACTGTCAGGATAATACTTGTGGCCAAAGGCTACAAGAAACTTGCCCCGCTGACAGGCTTCCTGGAAACGCTCATCTGGATTGTGGCGATAAGCAAAATCATACAAAACATCGACAACTGGGCGTGCTACATTGGCTACGCCGCAGGCTTTGCCACTGGCAACTATGTGGGAATGATTATTGAAGAGAAACTTGCACTTGGGCACGAACTTATACGCATCATCACCAGCAACAACTACAACGCCCTGACAGAAAGCCTGCGCGAAAAAGGATTTGGAGTGACTACAACCAACGCCGAAGACCAAAACGGTCCCGTCGGCATACTCTACATCATCACCACTCGCAAGAAAGCAAAGGAAGTCGTAAAGATTGTGAATGAGCAAGACCCATTTGCCACATATACGATAGAATCAATTCGTCACGTGAACCGCGACACTATGTACGGACAGGAGAAAATCAAGACTCGCAAACTCCTGCTCAAATACAAATAAGCCGATAACTACTTCTGGCTTGCCACTATTTCATTCCTTACCGCTTCAGCCAACGATTCATACGTGTGTCCTTCGGGATAGACTGGCTTCAGGAACCTTACGCCCACGTTTGAAAACAATCGTCAGGCGGCTCACGGCGACAGAGAACACGGCTTTATTGCCGCAAGGCTTCGTATGCCCCGCTTATGGCCACAGGCACTATCGGAACGTTCAGTTCCACACTCAATATGGCAAAAGTCTTCTTGAACTCACCCATTGCGCCGTCTTTTGTTCGCGTGCCTTCAGGGAAAATGATGATTTTATTACCGCCACGCAAGACTTCTGCCAACTTCTGGATTGACTCCTTGAGTTCGTTGTGCAAATCGACCTCAATAATGTTGTTGCGTTTTGCCATCCACTGTAGGAAACCATTGCAGACGTGTTTCTTCTTTACATAGAAATATGTATGTCTCAACGTTTTGCGATGAATGAACGATGCGACAAGCAAGCCGTCCAGATAACTTTGATGATTTGGCGCAATAATGCAGGGCCCATCAGGAATATGGCCTTCGCCATAGCCCTTGAATGAAAAGGCAACCTTGAACAGCGACTTGCTGGCGTTTTTTATAATCCATTGAAATATAGAAGGCTTAGGCAATGTCAAATGCAGTTCTTCTTTAAGTATCGAAGACCAATTGATAGATTCTACCTGCAATTTAGTCTTGTTTTCGGCAATGAAACGAGCGACAGACTCTATGTCACGAAAGGCAACCAACTCATTTTCAGTTAGTTTAACACCATACGACTGCCAAACAAATTCGAGCAGGCCTATCTTACTTAACGAATCCATGGCCAAATCATATTCAATATGTTGATTGGCAGATACTTGTTTATCTATCTCACCTTCGATATAAGCCTTGACCGACTTATACTCATCAAAATCAGGCTCTGGCAAATTGCCGCGATTTGACGCATCATACACAAACTGCTTAAGTTTGTATCGCTGGATTTTACCCAAATTGGTTCGTGGCAAGGCCTCGTTGATAATCGTGAACTGCATTATGCGCTTGTATGACGAAAGCGAGCCGTTGAATTTCGGGAAGAACTGCTCCTTGAAATAAGAGTAGGCATCAGCAACACCTTGTCCGTGCAATTCTTTTTCGTTCAATGATATAAGAGCGTGCAACACGCCATTGAAGTCAATGACCGCCACCTCGTTCACCAATGAAGACGCTGAAACGATACTTTCCTCCAACTCCACTGGATTGATTTTCTTGCCGTTAGGCAAGACAATAATCTCCTTCTTCCTACCCGTGATGTGCAGATAGCCGTCATTGTCGACATACCCCAGATCGCCTGTGTGCAACCAGCCGTTTTCAATAATCTGTGCTGTTTCGGCAGGCCTATTGTAGTATCCTTGCATTATGTTTGGGCCTTTGGCTACGATTTCGCCATCGATTATCTCCAACTGAACGCTTTCGAGCCTTTGTCCTGGTGTGCCCACACGCTCCCGGCCGGGCCTGTTGAACGTTATCATCGGCG
>CALCFP010000259.1 GCA_937900725.1 uncultured Bacteroidota bacterium
AGTCTGTTCTCAATCGTCTTAAAAGGGAATACAATTTCCAACAAGACGATAAGGCTTTTGAAGAGTTTGTAAATCTGGTAGATACTTCAATTTGGTCCGGCAATTGGAATGCCGACAAGGCAAAAGGCTGCAACAAGCCGATATTCACGTTTGCCGATACCGTCACATTCACCCAGGCTGACTTTGCCGAGATTGTGGCAAACCGAGGTGCTTTACGTAAGCATAACGCCGTAGAGTCTATCCTAAAGAACGATTATGAGCGCATTGTCCAGAGTTATGTGTTCAACTATGAGCGCGAACGTTTGGCCGACAAGTATCCTGATTTCAGGTATTTGCTTCAGGAATACCATGACGGCATAATCCTCTTCTCGTTGACTGATGAAATGGTTTGGTCAAAGGCTGTGGCCGATTCAACTGGCCTTGAACAATATTATCAGGCTCACAAACACGAGAATATGTGGGGCCCCCGTGCCGAAGTCTTGACGTTTTCGTATGCCCAAAAGGCGATGCTTGATGCTGGCGTCACCCTTGACAATGCCAACAAGGCGTTTTTGTCGGCTATGAAGAAGAGTCTCAAGAGCGGCAATTTCAAAGAGAATATTTCCGGAGCCATGACCAAGATGGGAGTGAACGATTCTGTTGTTTCGGCTAGTTGCAGCATTATGGCTTATAGTAGAAATGATAACGCTTCTGTTGACAGCATGCAATGGAAGTCAGGTGCTCAGAAGATTGTCAATGACGGCAATCGTATTACCATTTACTTTGTTTCCAGAATGTTGGAACCTGCACCCAAGACTCTTGCAGAATGCAGGGGCGTTATGGTCTCGGGGTACCAAAACGAACTTGAAACTCAATGGATGGAGCAATTGCGTGCCAAGTATAAGGTCAATGTAGATGAAAATGTCTTAAATGCAATGATTAGAAAGTAGATGCAAAAACGCGCAATATATAAATGTCTTGCCGTGTTGTCAGTTGTGATGCTGATGACCGGATGTCAATTATTTGTAAATCAAAGAGATGATGACGAAGTCTTGGCCGAGGTGTATTCTATGGTCTTGACGAGGTCTCAAGTGGAAAAACTCATCCCCGACAATATTAAAGGACTCGACAGTGTACAGTTTGTTCAAAGTTATGTTGAACGGTGGATCCGCAGTCAGCTTATGCTGGCAAAGGCAATGGTCAATATCGATGAAAAATCCATGGTCAATATAGGCAATATGGTGAATGACTATCGCACGTCGCTGCTTGTGTACAAATATCAGCAAATGTACATAGAGCAGAACCTTGACACACTGATTCTTGACTCGCAGATAGCCGCACATTACGATATGTACGGTGTCAATTTTCTCCTCGACAGTTGCGCTGTGAAAGCCGTTTTCGTGCAGGTCCCCAAGTCGTTGCCCGACAAGACGAACATTAGGAAACTCATACGTAGCGGTAAACCCGAGGATATGATTGCACTTGAGGAGTTTTGCTATAAGAATGCCCGCGACTTCGATGTTGGCAGCGAATGGCGCTATTTGAACAGCGTTATCGTAAAATTGCCGGCAAATGCCGTCCCAAATCCAGCGGAATTCGCCAAGTCAGGCAAGTACGCAGAGGCTCAGGATTCGCTTTACAACTATTATTTTATGGTACGAGAGTTTCGTGATGTCAATGAGCAGGCACCAATAGTGTTTGCCAAGGACAAGATTCGCGAGATTCTTCTCAATCATCGTAAAAACGATATGATAAAAGACCTTGAACAAAAAATTTATATTGATGCAGTAAACAAACAGAGATTTACGAATTATGTTAATTGATATCAAAAAACTTACAGTCTGCGTTTCTGTGTCGTTGTCGCTGTTTGCAACAACGGCCATCGCGCAGGACGAAACGCCACAAGGAGTGGTGCTTGATAAGGTGGTGGCTGTTGTCGGCGGTGGCGACACGGCTTGCGAAGAGGCTAACTACCTCGCTGGCTTGGCTTCGAAGGTCTATCTCATCGTGCGTCGCAATGTGCTTCGTGCCAGCGAGGCCATG
>CALCFP010000260.1 GCA_937900725.1 uncultured Bacteroidota bacterium
ACAAGTTGGCGGCATTGCTGGTGACGACAGAGGATTCTCAACTTTCAATAACTGCTACAACTACGGAACTATTACTTGCGGACAACGCTCTGGCGGAATATTAGGCAGGAGCCAAATGGGTACAAAATTTGACGGTTGCAAAAACTATGGAAACATTACAGGCAATTCTGACAATATTGGCGGCATTTGCGGTTCTGTACCAACAACAACAGGCGGAGGAACAATCATAAACTGCGAAAATCACGGATCGATACAATCCATGACAAAGACTAATATTGGTGGCATAATAGGTTCTATACCTACGAATGCCACAGAACCTATAACATTGACCAACTGTATAAATAGCGGATATATCAAAGGAGACAAATACATAGGCGGAATAATAGGACACCAATCGAACACATTATCAATATCAAATTGTCTAAACATAGGTAAAATAGAAGGTACGAACAGCATTGGCGGCATAATAGGCTTTAACCAAGGTAACGCTACACTTTCCTATTCGTTCAATGCTGGTGAGATTACCACAGGTGGTGGAATTGCAGGCAGCAATGACGCTACTTTGACATGTACTAATTGTATCAATGTTGGCAATGCAAAAAATGCATCAAACTGCTTCTACGACTACCAAATGTGCCCTATCGGCAGTTCAGGCAAGCTGACTTCTGAGATGCTTGGCGATGCGCTTAAATCAAGTTTGGATGCATCATACTGGACATTCACCGAAGGCATGTACCCAATGATTAAGACTCTTGAAAAATCCGACTACATGATTGTTGCAGCTACGCCAATCAATCTTAATGCCTCAGAACCAGCAGAGAATGTAACATCAGTGTCAAAAACTCTCGAATACGACAAAAACAACCTTGTTGAATGGGAATGCAGTAAGGTAAATAACGAAATACTTGTATCTTTTGTCAACGGCAAAGGCTACATTGCCAACCCTTCAACAAACACTGATATTGTACTTACAGCAAGAAAAGGCGAAGCAACCAAAGACATTGCGATTACCATAACGACCAAGGGCGAATTGACCGATCCAACTGTCAGTTGGTCACTAACACCTTCATGCATCGACTACGGCACTGCCATAACTGCCGAAATGCTTAATGCGACAAAGGCTGTTGAATCCGCCAATGGACAATGGGAATACAGCGTCAATGTAGGCGACATTCTACACGCAGGCGAGCACGTTCTGACAGCCACATTCATTCCTGATGACCAGGACACCTACTCCATTAAAACCGCATCGGCTGTGCTTACTGTCAACAAGGGCGATGCCACTCCATTCATCACATGGGAGCCTGCAACTTCAATAACTTACGGTGACGAAGACTCTGACAGCAAACTGAAAAATGCGACTGCAACCGTTGATGGCAAATTCTACTACACAATACCATCACTAACAGTTGGAACCCATACCATCAAATTGGATTTTATTGGCACTGACTACGAAGCCTCTATTGAGAAAATAGACGCAGTATCAGTCACTGCCGCCAGTGCCTCAATAGCATGGGCCACACCAACAGCCATCGATTACGGAACGCCATTGTCTGCGCTTCAGTTAAGCGCAGTTTCAGGTGTTGACGGTTCGTTTACATACGACGAAGACGGAACAGCCATCAATGAAGGCGATTTACTTGATGCCGGTACACACACTATAACCGCAACATTCAATCCTTCTTCAAGCAACTATGCAAGCAACACTAAAAGCATCGATTTGGTTGTAAACAAGTTCAAGCCAACGGTAACTTGGAACACTACCGCCTTAATCATTACATACGGCGACACTTTGAAGGAAGATGATTTTGTCGCCACTGTCGACGAAAAGTACAGCGACAAAGGCTCAATATCTTATTCTGAAGATATCAGAGGCGTTCTTAATGCTGGCCAACATACAATCACGGCCACATTCCAGCCAACTGACAATAACTTCGACACATGCAAAGTCAATGCAGTTGTAATGGTAAATAAAGCAACACCTTCAATTGTCTGGAGCAACTCAACCGAGGACATGACTCTTACATACGGAACAGAATTGTCTGCGACACAACTCAATGCGACAGTGTCAAACAATGACGAAGGCTCTATTGTCTATACTGAAAGCAACGACACCATCAAGATTGGCGACATTCTTGATGCTGGCACACACACAATATCCGCCACAGTTGACGAATCAGACAACTATAACAAAGCCACTACTACGGCAACAATAATAGTGAACAAGGCTGAAACCACAATCGACTGGACGGTTCCGGAACCAATAACCTACGGCGACACATTGTCTGCAACACAACTCAATGCAGTTGCAAATGTCGATGGCGATTTCTATTACTCACCTGCCATAGGTTCCACTTTGAATGCAGGAACACAAGAACTGCATGTGGCATTCATACCTACAGACGGCAAAAACTACAAAGAATCAAAAGATACCATTAACATTACGGTATACAAGGCGACTCCTAGCATTACATGGGCAACCCCATCCGCAATCATCTATGGCGACACAATTACAATGAATCAACTTAACGCCACATCAACTGCCCCTGGCCCATTCAGTTACAATGTAAACATTGGCGACACTTTGGATGCTGGCGACCACATGCTGATAGCCACATTACTAACTGACACTATAAATTACAACGATGCATCAGACACAGTTTATTTACATGTAAATCAAGCAAAGCCAAGCATAAATTGGACTAAACCACAAGATATTGTCTATGGAACATATCTTGATGACACTCAATTGAACGCAACAGCAAACGTTGAAGGCGAGTTCACTTATTCAGTTGAACCTGACTCAATGCTGAATGTCGGCACCAATTGGATTGTTGCCAATTTCACTTCCGAGAATAGCAATTACATGGACACAAAAGACTCTGTCTCAATAAATGTCACTCCTGCAACACCTATCATTATTTGGGACAATCCAAGAGACATTGAATACGGCACAAAACTTGACAGCACAATTCTTAATGCAAAAGTAGATGGCGACATTGACGGTGAACTCATTTATGTCCCAAGCATCGGTCAGGTATTGGAAATTGGCGACAGCCAAATGCTTGTTGTCACTTTCATTCCAAGCAACAACAATTATACTACAGTTAAAGACACTGCATATATCAATGTATTGCCAGGCATTATCTGGGCACCTGATCCTATTGCTTATGGCACTAAGATTGGCACAATCTTTAATGCAGAAATTCCAATTGAAGGAACATTCAGTTATTCAATAGACAAGGATTCCATCTTGAATGCTGGCGAGTTCGAAATCACCGTGAACTTCACTCCTGCATCAAGCGAATTCAAGCCATCACAAAAGACAGTTAAAGTCACTGTTGAAAAGGCCGACCCTGTCATCACTTGGGATCCTCAAGACATAACTTACGGAACGAAGGCTGAAGCAACTTATTACGCTAAGGCTGACATTCAAGGTTCATTCTCTTATTCAATGTCAAGAGACTCGATTCTTGACGCTGGCGAACATGAAATAACAGCCACCTTCACTCCTTCAAAAAGCAATTATTACAACTACAACACTGTCAAAAAGTCTGCCATCATCACAGTAAACAAGGCTGAGTCTGAAATCACTTGGGAACCTCAAGACATAACTTACGGTTCGAAGGCTGAACTGATTCAAAACGCGACTGCCAACAACGAAGGCGAGTTTGCCTACTCCATTTCAAAGGATACCATTCTCAATGTCGGCAAATACAGCATTACAGCAACGTTCACACCATCAACAGAGAATTACAATCCAGCAAAAATGGCCATCGACTTCAATGTCTTGAAAGGCGTTCCTGTCATCAGTTGGACGACACCTGACACCATTGCCTTTGGCACAAAACTCGACATTTTCAACGCCACTGCAAATGTTGACGGCGAGTTCACTTATTCAGTTGAACCTGATTCGATTCTGAATGTTGGTGACAACGAAATCACTGCCGACTTCACTCCTGCATCAAGCAACTTCGAATCTGTCAGCAGTACTGTAACTATCAATGTCACAAAAGCGCCATCTGTTGCTCCTGTCATAACTTGCGACTCAACTTTGACTTTGACATACGGAACAGGCATCAACACAAAAGACATAAAAGCGACAGCAAATGTTGACGGAGAATTCTCCTATTCAATCGCAAATGACTCAATACTGCCAGCCGGCCGGTTTGAATTAGTTGTGTCATTCACTTCCACCGACCTTCAGTCTGTATCACAATCCGTCACTGTAATTGTCAACAAGGCTAAACTTTTGGCATCAGTCTCAAGCACTACAATCAAGGCTGGCGAATCGATTCCTGACTTTGCAATCAATTACAAGGGATTTGTAAATGGCGATGACGAAAGTGCCATCGACACTTTGCCTAGCGTAACTTGCAATGCCGACAACAAGGTTGCAGGAACATACGACATTGTGGTTTCCGGCGGATATGCAAGCAACTATGAGTTTATTTATGAAAATGCAACCCTGACAGTTGAGAAAGACAACTCTGTTGTTGACAACGAAGCATTCATCAACATTTATCCTAACCCGACAACCGATGCTTTCTATGTAAATGCAAGCGACGACATAACTGAAGTAAGAATCTTCAATGCTGTCGGAAAGTTGATCATGATTCAGCCTATTGAAGGCACAACCCGCATCGACATCAGCGAGCAACCTGAAGGAACATACATTGTCAAGGCTGGCAATAAAATGGCTCGCATCATTAAGGAATAAATTGGCTCATGCCATCACAAAAAAACGGTCAATGCTATGCATTGGCCGTTTTTTGTATATTATCGGAAATCGGGAACTCGCTGACCTACCCGACATGCATAACACCAAAACAAGCATTGTACACTGATGCTGTTCTTACAAAAAGTGCGTTTGGTATTGAACACCTGACCTGCCATGGCATAAATGCGACTGCAAGTACATTTGCGACTAGATTTCTGAAGACATGGGGGCGAATGATTCGAATTGAGATTACACAAGTGAAACTCAATCCTCGACCATTTTCAGCAACTCCGCATAAACACAATCCCACGATTTCCAATCATCGTTTTGGCAGAAGTGCTGATTGTGCCACAACGACACAAAGACTCCATTTGTCTGATGAACGGTTTCGGCTAGTTGGCGCAGTCTTTCAACCGCCTGGTCTGGAGTCAGGTTTAGATAGTTCTTCAATGTGACGTCCATAACCGTAAGCGGATGCACAACCACATTCAACGGACGATTATTCTGTAAATCGAAGAAACGGAATGGACGACTTGTCCCAGCCCTGAATCCAACATTTTCGGCATACCCCATTGAATAGTCATCGGTTATTCCCTGACGCTCAAGCATTTGATAATATTGAGGCAAGACTATCCGCAAGAAATGCTGTCTTGATTGAGTGCAATCGGTCTTACAAATCGCCTTATAATCAGCAATTTCATTTGTAAATTTCGCATCTGACACCGATGCCTGGTACGACGGATGCAATCCGACATTGTGCGTACTGCAAAAATCTGCGACAAACTTCCTGAATGCCCGATTTTTCGGACTGATTGACTTGTCGTACCTGCCACGCGAACTTATCAGCATAAAGTACTTCAACGGCAAATTGCGATGCAATGCATCGATATGGGCAAATGTGAAAAAAGTATCGGGCTTTATGTGAGCCAGAACCAGCAAACGCCCGGTAACAGAACGGAAATCGAACTTCAACAAATCACGAAATAGCCCACCGACATTTCTTGCCATACCCTTATGCAGATAACTCCATGGACTATCGACATCAATAGTTGGCTGAAACTCAAACGCTTCCGTCTTCATCTGCAATGATGGGAATGCCTTATGCAGTTCAGTGCGGAAAAGCAAAATCCAACGGTCAACTATCGGATTGTCAAGCAATTGATTTCGGCCTACAAACGATTCGGAAACTGAAAAGCGACCGTGCTCATCGGCAAGAAACGGCAAGTATTCCTCGTATCGGCTCAACATCCAAAATATTGCTGAAAAGACGTCGAACTTGAATGTACAGCCTGAATTGTCGGAGAATATGATTGGCAAATCACCATCAAACTTCAAGTCGGGCGTAAATTGCCAAACATCGGATTCGGACAGCAATCCGCTTGCCGGGACACAAAAGGCCCCTATGGTAGGCTGTTGTGTATAATATACCGATTGACTGGAATCAACTTCGTCCGACAATGTCTTCAGTTCATAGCCAATGCCTAACCGCATATTAAACACGTAGTCAAGGACATAATGAAGCCGGCTTGTCGATATGTCGGATACTACTATCATTTCAGGCACTGATAAATGTCCAACAATTTGGCGCTTTCGTTTTCCCAACACAATTGCGCAGATGCTGTTTCAAGATTGTCGGAATAGGCACCGCTCCCTCCCATAACCTTTCGTATCATATTCGCAAGATTTTGAGGTGAACGGTCAGTCAGCACCTCGCCTATCTTGTACGTCTGCACTATGTTTCGCATTTCAGGCAGATCGGCTACAATGACTGGCACCCTTGCCTGAATGTAGTCAAACAGTTTATTTGGCAAGGCATAATGGTAATTCAGCCCCAAATCTTCTTCCAACGACAATCCGACTTTTGCTTCCAATGTCTTTTTGTGCAACTCGTCGGGCGACAATCTGCCTAAAAAGACGACTTTTCCGCCTTCGGTCTGGCTCGATGCACGCTTGCGCAAATCGGCTTCAACGTCACCCGAACCTGCAATAACCAATTCGCATTCTGGTAGATATTTCATTGCATCTATCATCAGTTCGATACCGCGTCCCAAATTCAGCGCGCCCTGGTACATAACCACATTTCGGCGGTCGGCGACGGCAGGCTTCGGCAACGAGTAAGGAACATTCCGCACTACGCCAAAAGGTCGGCCGTACTTTTCCGAATAGATGTCGGCTAGCGACTTGCACACTGTATATGAAGCCTTTACATAAGGAAGAAACATTCGTTCCGCAACAAGCCAAATCCAACGCTTGAATGGTCGGCCTGCCAATTCAGGCAACTCGGTAAAATACTCGTGGCTGTCGTAAACCACTGGCTTATGCTTAAAAAAAGATGCGAGCGACGAGCCTACCAACGAGTCGAGATCGTTTGACAGCACCGCATCATATTTGTGCGACATCAGGAACCAAAACAAGCGCCAATTGAACAATATGTACAGCATCATTCCCTTATGGGCCATCAGCCGTGCACGAACAGCCTTATGCCCAATGGACAAAGACTTGCTGTTGGGCGCAATTCTGCCAAACAAAAAGACATCGAAACCGTTGGCCGACAAGGTTCCCGCAATGCGCAAAACCCGCTGGTCGGTATTCAAATCGTTGTTG
Organism: uncultured Bacteroidota bacterium; assembly: GCA_937900725.1. Taxonomy (GTDB): domain Bacteria; phylum Bacteroidota; class Bacteroidia; order Bacteroidales; family SZUA-534; genus RUG13583. The sequence goes on from CALCFP010000260.1 coordinate 7,325, forward strand.
ACTGCTATTATCAATCGTTTCATACCGGCAAAAATACTAATTTGAAGCACATTGAGGCCATCAAGTTTCGCTTTATGCAAATACTGGATGAACTTTCGTCGGATAATATTTGCCTGTTTCTTTTATGTTGATAAATAAACGTCGGGCATAAGGCAATGGCGACTACATTTGTGCAAAATGCATAATATGCCACAGATATCTGAAAATGCGCAACTTAAGGAACTGAACTCGTTCGGTTTGGACATCACAGCCAAACAACTCTGCCTTTATCGCAACCCCGATGACATCAAAGAATTGATAAAATCAGTGAACGGATTGTCCGACAAGCGGTTGCTCATTATTGGTGGCGGATGCAACCTGCTCTTTCTCGGCAACTTCAACGGCCTGATAATTCACCCTGCAAACTCGTACATCGAAATAGTGAATGACGACGACGACTATTGCTGGGTAAAGGCTGGCGCAGGAACCGTCTGGGACGAACTGGTCGGATGGGCTGTAGATAAAGGCCTTGGCGGATTGGAAAACCTGTCGCTCATTCCTGGAACAGTAGGCGCGTCACCCGTGCAGAACATTGGCGCCTACGGACGCGAGGCCAAAGATGCCATTGAAAGCGTGAACATTGTCAGCCTTGCCGACGGCTCAACTTCGACAATAGCCAATGCGGATTGCCATTTCGGCTATCGCGACAGCATTTTCAAGCACGAATATGCTGGCAAATATCTGGTTGATTCCGTTATATATAAACTATCAAAAAAGCCGACATTCGTAACCCACTACGGAAGCATCGGCAGTGAGATTGAAAAACTCGGACCCGTATCGCTGAAAACCATCAGGCAAGCAATCATCAACATACGCAACAGCAAACTTCCCGACCCGAAAGTCACGGGCAATGTGGGCAGTTTCTTCAAGAACCCTGTTGTCGGCGACACTCAAGCCAACGAACTGAAAATCAAGTATCCCGAAATAGTCACCTACCCCGCGGGAACAGGCCTTACAAAAATTGCGGCTGGCTGGATGATTGACAATTGCGGACTGAAAGGCTACAGAAACGCAAACGGCACCGCAGGCGTGCACGAAAAACAGGCTCTGGTGCTTGTCAATCTTGGCGGTGCCACGGGAAACGACATTATGGATGTGGCACGACACGTGCAAAAATGCGTTGCCGACAAATTCGGCATCAATATAGAAACGGAAGCAATAATCATTGACTGACTAACTGATTAATTGACTGGATTATTAGGGTTAAGGACAAAAAGCGCAAAAATGACTTTCACAATCATACTTGACTACATTGGAACTTTTGCATTCGCAATAAGTGGCATCCGAATGGCGGCGGCAAAGAAATTCGACTGGTTTGGCGCGTATGTCGTGGGCTTGGTTACGGCTGTCGGGGGCGGTACAATTCGCGACCTTCTGCTCGGAATCACCCCTTTCTGGATGTTGCAACCGTCGTATCTTATAGTCACTGGCTTTGCACTGCTATTCGTCATCATTTTCGGCAAACACCTGATTAAGATGAATACTACGATGTTCCTATTTGACGCCATCGGACTGGGACTGTTCACCGTTGTTGGATTCGAGAAAAGTCTTGCCGCAGGATTTCCA
>CALCFP010000261.1 GCA_937900725.1 uncultured Bacteroidota bacterium
AAGACTTGCGTGGCTTGAGTCGATTCAAGAGGAAGATCGGCCTCAGCAATTTGAAGAGTAGAAGCCATCTCCATAGCCAGCGGCAAAGTATCAGTGTCGGCGAGAATAGTATCTTGTCGGTCATCCAGTTCATTTAACGAACCTGTAGTATGTTTGGTTGTTGTGATTGAGGCTGTTGGCAATGATTCCTGAGTGCAAGGCTGCACCATTTCCTTAATGAAATTGGACTCGGCGACCAAACCCATTGAAGGATTTCTTGATGTCTCTTTTTGTAAAGGAAGGACAAGAACCCAAATGAGTCCGACGGCAGCCACCGCTGAGCTAATCCAAATCCAACGGTGACGTTTGGCGGAGACATCCAATTGGTCTATTTTAGAGGCGAGCGCCTCCTGACGGCGACGATTGTCGCCGTGGTGCCGCAAGACTTCAAGCAAAGGCTGAAGTTCAGAATCAAGATGGGAAAAATCGTCTCTCATGATATCTAATGGTTAATAGGATTTTGCATCTGTTTTTTCAGTGTTTGCAACGCACGATGAAGAATGACACCGATGTTGTTTGGAGTGGTGTGGAGTTGTTCAGCGATTTGCTGATTGCTTTTCGCCTCTTCATATTTCAGCAACAGTGCATCTCGTTGCTGGTCGGGCAGGCGGTCGATGAGTCGCCGCGCCTGCTGGTAGCGTTCTTCTGTGTCATCTGGCGGCAACTGAGTTTGCAGCAATGCAGCCTCGTCGATGGGCTGAGTGGGATGCCTACGCCGTAGCAGATCAATACACCGCCGTTTGACCAATGTAATACCATAAGCTTCAATATTGATGACATTGTCGAGTTTGTCACGTTGCATCCAAAGGTCCACGACGGCATCCTGCACAGCATCTTCCGCCAATGCTTCATCGTGAAGTAAAGCCTCAGCCATTCGCTGCATAGCGGGCTGGAGGGGCAATATTCGCTGTTTGAAGCCGTGGGTATTCATTTGCGTTTGTCAAATTCTGTATTGTAGTCGCAAAAAAAGACGAAATATTACATATAACGTTAAAAATAATCTTTTGTTTCTTCAGCCCACCTCTTCTCCAATGGCAAGTTCATTCCTCCAAATCTTCAAATTATGCATCTGTAATCGAAATTTTTTTCGTAAATTTGCAAATTGATTTTTGAATTTACGAATCATAAAAATATTGTTATATGGAACACACTCGTTGCTTAATTATCGGATCTGGCCCTGCAGGCTATACCGCAGGCATCTATACCGCTCGCGCAGACCTCCATCCATTGCTTTACGAAGGAATGCAGTCGGGAGGACAACTCACCATCACAACAGAAATCGAAAACTTTCCTGGCTATCCTGAAGGTATTTCCGGCACAAGCATGATGCAAGACTTGCGCAAACAAGCACAACGTTTCGGCACGGAATGCCGTCCAGGCTGCATCATTGACTTGAACCTCTCGAAACGTCCTTTCATTTGCAAAGACGACAACAACAACGAGATTGAGGCCGAGACCGTTATCATTGCCACAGGCGCTTCTGCCAAATGGATTGGTCTGCCCAGCGAAAAACAATATTACGGACAAGGTGTTTCTGCTTGTGCTACCTGCGACGGATTCTTCTACAAAGGACTTGACGTATGCGTAGTAGGTGGTGGAGATCCCGCTTGCGAAGAAGCATGCTCCCTCTCAACCCTGTGCAACAAGGTATATCTGAT
>CALCFP010000262.1 GCA_937900725.1 uncultured Bacteroidota bacterium
TTGTCTATCCTGTATATCATTGGACAATGCCATCTCCTGCGGTAGATTTTGTTCAGAATTTGAAAATAAATCCCAATGCATATATCTTTGTAGTAGCAATGCCAAGCTTCGTGTGTGGAATTGCATGTGAGAAATTAGAAGAGATATTAAATTCAAAAGGGGCACATTTAACCTACGGTAATTTGGTAAATTCAGTTGCAAATTATGCAATTGTATATCCACCGGTTCCTTTCCCTAGACTTACTGTTCCAAGAACTGAGAAAAAGTTAAAAAAGATAGCTGAGGCAATCAGCAATAAAGATAGTAGACCATACCCTAAGGCAAGCAGCTTTGTTCGTAATAGAAGAGAATCAAAGATGGGGCCATATCTTGAGATTCAGCAGTATGCCGACAATCCATTCTTGCCAAAGTTCTACAGGGAGCCCGAACGCTACAGTTTCCCATTGGAACTGTCGTTTCTGGCCGAGCGATACCGTCAGTTGAACGACAAGGTGACACAGTCCGAACTGTTCCAGTCGTCCACCATTGCCGACTATTACTTCGTCAAGTCGCTCATTTTCGCCCGCATAACACTCGAAGATGACGAGTTCGCCCTATATCGCCAATTGTTCGACATCATCTGGCAACACATACCAGTGCCGTCGCTCTATGTCTATCTGCATTCGTCGGTCGACCGCGTGATGAAGAATATCAAGATGCGTGGCCGTGAATATGAGCAAAATATGGATCCCGAATATCTCAAGAAGGTCCAGCAGAGTTACCTTGACTATTTCAAGACTGCCGACCGCTTCCCGATAGTCGTCATCAATACCACAAATCTGGATTTCGTCCACAATCCTGCCGACTACGAGTTCGTCAAGGATGCCATCTACAACCACCAATACGCCAATGGCGTGACTTACATTTAGGTTGTGCAGGTCTGGGTTTTGCGCGCATTGCCCAAGTTTTCTGTGCCAATAAGTAATTTCGGCAATCAGGTTATGCTACTTAAAAACAATTATGTTTCAAATGCGCAATATGTGTGCGAAATCTTGTTATTTAAGCATGATTTCGTAAAAATATACCTTATATCTTTACGAAATCCATAAAATTTAACAGTGTTTCGTAATGTTATAATTTATTTTTTATTTATTTTTGCTTTGGTAATAAATTCAATATGAGTATGTTGATAGGAAGAGAAAAGGAAATAGACAGGGTGAATGTGCTCCTGAACTCATCTCGTTCAGAGTTTGCGGTGATTTATGGACGCAGGCGTGTTGGCAAGACCTATCTGATGAGAGAGGCTTTTTCTCGTCATTTCACTTTCTATCATACTGGCATGGCCAATAGTGGTATGGCTGATCAATTGGAAAAGTTTGCCATGTCACTGTCAGACGCAGGATGCAAGTTGAATTCTAAGTTAAGTAATTGGAATCAGGCATTCCAAAACCTTAAAAAGGTTATCGAGCAAAGTAAGCATAAAAAGAAACTGATTTTCTTGGATGAGTTGCCGTGGATGGATACACCTAAAAGCAAATTTCTTCAGGAATTGGAGCATTTTTGGAATTCGTGGTGCTCGATGCGAAATGATGTGGTCCTTGTGGCTTGTGGCTCTGGATTATTGATAATGTAATCAACAACAGGGGAGGCTTGTATAATCGTGTGACTTGCCAGATTTACATCAGACCATTCACGCTGAAGGAATGTGCCACTTTTTGCGAATACAACAATTTGAAATTCAGCAGACTTGACATCCTTCATTTTTATATGATTGCTGGTGGAATCCCTTACTATTGGTCGCTGTTGAGTTCGGACTTGCCCTTGTCTCAAAACGTAGATAAATTATGCTTCTCGCGTGGCGGAGAGTTGGTGTCGGAATATCATCGTCTATATTCTTCTCTTTTCAAGAAGCCCGATACCTATTTGAAGATAATATCTTCTCTCGCTAAGAAAAAAATTGGAATGACGCGCGACGAATTGGCGAAAGAGAGTGGCATTGGGCAAAGCGGTGTGCTGACTCGCATGCTGGCGGAATTGGAACAGTGTGATTTCATTCGTAAATACAACTTTTTTGGAAACCGTAGCAAAGGAGCCATGTATCAGTTGATTGACGCTTATACGTTGTTCTATTATAAGTTTATTGAATCCAATAGTCATGCTGACGGCTTTTGGAGTAAGATGCAGGGACAGCCAGTTTATAACACATGGTGTGGTTTGGCGTTTGAACGCGTTTGCCTTCTTCATACGGACGAAATAAAGAAGGTGCTTGGCATATCAGGCGTGCTGACGTCAGAGTCGGCATGGTATGTGTCGGCAGAAAAATCGCCATTGATGATGGGCTCGCAAATCGACCTTGTCATTGATAGGCAGGATGCGGTGATAAATCTTTGCGAGATGAAGTACAGCAAGGGTGATTGTCTTTTGGATGCAAACGACGAGCAATGTATAAGAGACAAGAACTCAAACTTTTCCGCAACCACCAAAACCCGCAAAGCCCTCCGCAATACATTAATCACTACTTTCAACGTGGTGAAAAATACTCATTTTGGTGTGTTTGACAATGTGCTGACGCTTGACGATTTAATGGAATGATACGTTGGCAAGTGAGGCATATTTGATTTAGCCAACGTGTCACAATTATCAATATGGTCAAATGTCAATCGTGCCAAAACCGCAATTGTGGCACCAGGTCATATCGTCTATTTCTGAATATTGCTTGCCGTGCGACTTGCAACCGACAAAAGCACGTACACAATGACAATCAGCGGAATGGCGCTGAATTGAAGCAACACGATGAGCAGAAGGCTCAAGGCCAGGAACGAGTAGCGGAGTTTGTTCGCCTTGAATCCCCATGTCTTGAACTTAAGCGCAAAAAGCGGAAGTTCGCATACAAGCAACAGCGACATTACCAGCGACAGCGGAATCAGCACTTCGGGAGTGATTATGTATTGCGCAAACCAGCCGTCGGCATTGTATTTCATGATGAAAGGCATTGATGCCCAAATCATTGCGTTGGCAGGAGTTGGCAGTCCGATGAATTTGTCGGTCTGACGCTCGTCGATGTTGAATTTCGCAAGGCGCAATGCCGAAAAACCGGCCATGATGAATGGCAACAGGCACAGAACCATGGTCAGCAATGGCAATTGAGCAAGGTTGGCGTTCAACTGCCGGCTCACAAGCATGAAGGCTATTGCTGATGGTGCGACGCCGAAACTGATGTCGTCGGCAAGCGAGTCGAGTTCCTTGCCAATGGCCGAACTCACTTTCAGCAACCGTGCAACCATTCCGTCGAAGAAGTCGAAGATGCAGGCTATAAGTATGAATAGCCCCGATAGTGTGAGATTGCCTGTGAATGCGAATGCCACTGACATGCATCCCGATAGGGCATTCATCAGCGTTATGGTGTTGGGTACGAACGAAAGAATGTTTTTCTGTGCCATTGTTTTTCCGTTTTTAGAAACGTGCAAATGTAATAATAATTGGAAATTCGGAATCAAATAAAGGCAAAAGGGGGAAAGGCCAAAGGTCAAAAGTCAAAAGTAAAAGGCACTAGTGATAAATGCCAATTCGTAGATTTTTTGTAGAGCCGTGGCGCACATCGTGCCCGTGCCAAATGGCGCGGGTTGATGGTGTGCAATATGTGTTTTTGAATCGTTCTATTTGGTTGTTTGCGTTTGCCGCCGCAACATCATCATTAGTTTCTCTGCTTAGCCTCGTATGCCATTTAACGGCCTACTGTGTATTTTATTCCTACTGAAACGCCGACAGGCAAAATGATTGAACCGCTGAAATCAGCCCCTATTTCATCTTCAAGTTCATCCATGTAGTCGTTAATGTCAGCGTATGCCGTATTTGTCGAGAGTCCTGTTGAAAGGCATAGGTGTTTGGTGAAATGAACGTCGATTCCCGCGCCAATGTTAGGCCTGATGTATATCTTGTCATAACCTTCTTCGTCTATCACGCAAACGCATCCGCTATATCCATAGAGAAAGGAAACGTATGGATCGACTTTCGACCTTGATATGTGCCGTAAAATCAATCCGACTTTGTATGATGGACCTGCAACAAAGACACCTCCATTGAGCATGATGCCTATGTTCTTTTGTGGGTAGAAGTTCAATCCCACACCTAAGCCAGCGTAATCTAAACCAAAGCCAGCGCCATACGACATGAATTCACGTGATGGCTTGCCTGTGTCTTGCGCCTGTAATGTGGCTGTGAACAAATTGATTGCAATGGCTGTCAAGATGATTCTCCCTAATAGTTGTTTGGTGGTTTTCATGAACTGTAAATTTTATGAAGTTTGGTTTTGAACTGATTTGCTTGAAATGGCAAGGCTTGTCGGTTTCACGTCGTTGTCGTATGCATGTTTCTTGTATATGCTAAATGCCGTATCTCCTATAATCACACCAATTTCCAAGATTGTATCGCAAATATATGTAAAGTTTGAAGCGTGCTGTATTCTGCGTTGAATATTTTTGCGGATTATGTAAAAAAGCGAAATAAGCTTCCCACACATCTCTCACATAATCCACGGAACTCTCACATATCTGTGCCACGTTGCTTGCGTTTTGGCGTTGCTGGTTGATGATGTTGTAGGTTGAAACTGTTTGGGTGTCTATTTTTTTGTAAAAAATGCATGGATATGTTGATTATCCATTACAAAATGTACTTTTGCTAAAGTAAATCGAATTTGTTTTAACAATTTTGATTAAAAGATGAACTCGGCACGTATTTAGAGTTTTGGCCATGAAGAAAATATGTCTATTAGCTATCGCTATTTCTGCGCTCGTATTTAACGTAAACGCGCAATCTTTTCAAGGCTTTAACTCGGATGGCACCATAGATGGTGTTAAAGTTGAAGAGGCATTTGATGGCGGAAATGTTGTCTTGAAACTCGCCGTTCCATCCGACGCTATGGATGCATGGAATGCACAATTGGTGACACCAAGATTTGAAGGCCTTGACGGTCAAGTTGAGGGAGCATCTTTCGATTTCTCGTTCGACTATAAAGGCTCCGTTGGCGATGGCTACATCCGCATCGCTTCTGGCAAGACTTATCCTTTTGATT
>CALCFP010000263.1 GCA_937900725.1 uncultured Bacteroidota bacterium
AATCCAGTCCTTGGTATCCTGCTCGTCGCCTGACTTGTAGTTGATTTCATTGATGACGATACTATTGTAGTCACACACCTCTGTTTCGAATATGGCCTTGAATGTCTTTTCCTCACTCACTACAGACTGAATGCCTGCGTGAGTCTCAACGGTATTGCCATTGGCATCTTCCCAGCGGACAAACTTAAACCCAGGACGGGCAACTGCACGTATCGATATTGGAACATTTGTAAAATACTTGCCGCTCCAAGGGAATGACTTGAGCGTAAGGGAGTTCAACTGAATATAACCAGCCTTTGCATCGTTAGCATCAACTGTAACCTTCATGTCGTTGCCAACCTTGAAATGCTTACGCAAATGTTCACGAATGGCCTTTGGACGGTTGTCGCTGAACTTTTTCATGTTGTCCACGTTACCAGAATTATCGCCAAGGTCCCAACGTTTATTGTGATATTTTATCTCTGGTTTGATATTAGCATTCAAACTATCAATCAAGAATTTGACATTTTTAGGCAAAAATTCGTTGTTCATTCTGTCGGCGAATCTGTTAGACAATGTATTCTTGAATGTTTCGTTTTTAGCCAAATTACGGAATAACATGTTTGCCCATGTATTGCCATGTGTATCACGTTCTTCAAGGCAAGTACCCAACTTGTCGTCGTTTGCCTGATCGCCCCAGATGGAATAACTTTGATCGGTATCATACAAGAACCATCTCCAACGAGAGCCATCGGCCTGTGATTTCCAAAATTTCACATTGTTATGAGGCCAGTCATTATTACTTCCATAAATTTCAGAAACCATATACTCCACATATTCATCAATGTCAACAAGTGAATTAATGTAAGAATAGCAAGCGTCATTTGACAAATCGTTTGACTTGATATAGTTAATCATGTCATCGTAGTCATCAATAAAGCCTTCAGATGCCGACAAATTTTTTGTAACATCACTTGCTACTATCAGATCAACCTTGTTAGCGCTAATATGCGGATAATGACATTCAATGTAATCCTCGTTCAATTTTTCACGTAGATTGAGCACCCCCCAATACTCGCCGTTTAGGAAAACGACAGTTGGCTGGTAAGCCTGTATGTCAATATTATTATTGGCTACCAAATGTGTAATCATGGCATCACGGAAATGAGTATTGCCGAAATCGTTGCCAGAATCGCGCAAAGTGAATGCCTTGAAACGAGTCAAATCCAATTCATCGAACAATTTGGCATTGAAATACTTTTCGCCATACGACTTGCGCGCATGAATTGCCATTGACTTTTGCTTATTCATCCGGCTATATGCACCAGATATTTGAACGCCTGCATCTTGGTCCAAAAGTTGCTTTCCATCAGTCCAATAAAGTTCTACGTGAATAGGGCGTTCCCAATCTTCATGATAGTTGGCACCATAGTGAGGATCATTTGCTGCTGCATGAGGACCTTCAACATAAATTCCTTCTTTATAGTCCCACAAATTATCAGGTTCAGTTGTCAAAGAGACTACAGGCAAGGCGAAAGTGGAGGCATGATCGATATATTTGTTAGGGTCAACATCGCGGGTTTCGTTGTGACCGCCCCAGCCGCCCCAATTCCAGCCTCCATTGTTGCCATCTGGCACCCAAACGGTTTCTGTAGTGATAGGATTGCCTTGATTATCGCGGTCAACCCACCATAACTTGGTGCCATAAATATAAGTCTGTGTTGCTGGCAACGCAGGCATCAGATTTTCATTAGATGTGATAGCCCTTATAACGGTCGTCGAGTCTATTTGTATTGGTTCTGTATAAAGTTTTGCAGAATTGTCAGGATCGTTAGGATTGGGAATTGTGCAATCAGTTGTATAATATATTGGCGTGTTCCCTTCTGACGACAAAGTGACCGTAACAGATGACTGCATCACGCCACCTCTTGGGGAGATAGTTACAGTTGATGTCTGCGAAGTTGCATAGGCTTTTGTTGTGTTTGCCAGGCCCGGAGTAGGTTTCGCGAAGAAAACCCAATTTGACGAACCGTCGGGGTACAAACCGCGAGAAGCGTCGTTTGGGACCACAACGCTATCGGTCTGGTGGACAATTGCACCTGATGCATTTACAAGATACACTGTTTCACCGTCGGCGGAAATGTTAAAATTGGTGTGAAGAAACTTTCCTGCAGCAACTACTTTGCGGTCTTTGCTTGAGGTGAAAATATGCAAGAACGACTTTGCCGGCATGCTTACGCTCGGGAATTGCCATTTTGCAAGATTATCGGCATCGTCAGAGAGCGACCAGCCTTCTAGATTGACATCGGCATCTGTAGTGTTGTACAATTCGACCCAGTCGAAGTTGTCGCCGTCCTCGTCGAGAAACGATGTTGAACTTGAGCAATACTCATTAATAACCACTTGTGCGTTCACTTGAGCAAACAAAAGAATAGATGTGACCAAGGCCACACATTGTTTTAGTTTTATTTTTTTTTCCATGATAAATAATTAGAGCATTTGCATGCTTATTTTGGGCCAAAAATAGCCAAACAATTCTAAAAAGAAATTATTATATATAAGAATTGGCATTTTGCCTATGAACAGGCAAAAAAACGTAGCGAATCAGCCTTTATTCATATGGCGGCGCAACTTGCGCATATTCTGAAGGAAAGTCTTGCGGACAATAGGGTCCTGAACCCAATTGGGATACTTGGCAGGCTGTGTGGATTGTGTCGTAAACCTGACATCGATGATGTTGTCGCTGATAGGGACTATCTCCCAACTGGCGCTGAAAGTATCCAAACGTTCGATGTTCTTTTTCTTAGGAACCAATCCTGTCTGCTGACGTATGTCGAGTATTATGCGGTCGCCTTTGCGTGTGATTACGTACTTTGAGACGAAATCCTGCTTGCCAACTGGCCAAGGCGCATCCATAACCGTGTAGACGTACCACTCGTCGTCGCTACTGCGGTTGATGACATGGCATTCCTCGACATTGCTCATCCAATAGTCAACTTTATTGACATCGGTAAGGACTGCCAATAGGTCGGCGGGAGTACAGTTAAGAAGCATCTTGCCTGAACGTTCGCGAGCACGTTGCTTGTCGAGCGAAATCCACCGTTCGAACACCTTGATGTCGTTGTCTTCGGTCACTAAAACCCAATCGGCATCGTTGTCGGCATCGGCGGCGACAAGTGTTCCACAATGGAATGCGATGAATGTCAGAAGAAATATTCTTAATATGCGTTTCATCAATATATGCGCAAAATCGGCGCAAAGATAATAAATAATTCATTAAAACGGATTTGTTGTTTTCGTTCTGCGAGAACGGCTCTGCCGCACATTTTGCATCAGACTGGAGACTGTCGACATCGGCCAACTGCCATAAAGACGCAACTGAAGACAGCAGGCGCAACTGATTCCGTCACTTTCCATATTACACTTTCGACTTACGCTATTTTATTTTATTTTTGCCAAATTAACACTAATGCTATGAATGTAAAAGATAAACTGAAGGACAAGTCGTTTGTGAAACGCAATCTTATCCGTTTAGGCAAGTTTGTGGGTTTCTACTTTGCGGTTTTTATCGTTTTGGCAATATTTCTGCGAATATACACTCACCACGGGCAGACAATATCAGTACCTGACTTCAAGGGCGTGATGCCTGCACGGGCGAGCCAAATAGCCAAACACGAGAACCTGCAGTTGCAGATTATCGACTCGACATTTATAGACTATATGCCAAAAGGTTGCATAGTGGACCAAAATCCACGTCCGGGCACACACGTAAAGCGTAACCGCACAATTTTCCTGACCACTAATGCGTTTAACCGTGCAAAGGTTGACATGCCGAAACTTGTAGGACTATCGTATCGTCAAGGCAAGGCTACGCTTGAAATGCAAGGCTTGCGTGTGGGCAAACTGATATACAAGCCTGACTTTGCCAAGAATAACATTCTTAAACAGATGTACAATGGCGAGCCAATCAATGAAGGCACAATGATTGAAAAGGGGTCGACAATTGACCTTGTGCTAGGCGATGGCCACGGCAACAATTCGACACCACTGCCCAATCTTAAGGGTATGACACAGTATGAAGCGACAAACGAGCTAAACAATTCATACTTGAACATAGGCAACGTCACAATAGAAAACGCAATGAACGCCAAAGATTCAATGAACGCCAAAGTATACAGGCAAGAGCCTGATTATTTCGGACCTGGCGCAAAATCCACTCTGGGAGCACGCATCGACATTTGGCTATCAGCTGAGCCAAAAACAGAGATTGAGGCTATCGACTTAAATGACTAACATTGAATTTGATGCATCAAAATAAATGACAAAAAGACTATTAAGTTTGCTTGCTCTGCTATTTGGCGCAATGAGCGTGCACTCACAAGAATATCTGGCATCGGCGCCAGCAATCAAAAAAACAAAACCTGAAGCAATGATACGGCTCAAGGCTGTATCATCGACATTGAAACTGCCATTCATCGACGACTTCAGCTACGACAGCAACCTGCCTGACGAATCGCTGTGGGAATCGCGAGGCGTATGGGTTAACAACAACATGTGCATTGGACCTTACTCCGTTGGTGTCGCAACTTTCGACGCCATAGACGTTGACGGCCTGCACTACAGCCACGCATCAAGTTCGCCTTATATGGCCGATTATCTGACTTCGAACAGAATAGACCTGTCAAATGCCGACAGTACTACAACTTACTTGAGTTTCTACTATCAGCCGCAAGGCAACGGCAATGCTCCTGAAGAATGTGACTCGCTTGTGCTCCAAATAAATTCAGGCGACGGCGTATGGACAAACATCTGGTCTTGCAAAGGAATGGATTACGAGACATTCAAAAGCGAAGTGCTACACATAAAGCCGGGACGTCCGGACACACTTGAGTTCGCTCTCGTGAACCTGCCAATCAAGAAGTCGAAATACTTTACCGACAAGTTCCAATTCAGGTTCTTCAACTATGCGAGCCTTGCAGGCAACTACAACCCGTCGGGGACAATAAACTGCGACCATTGGAACATTGACTTTGTGTACCTCAACGACGGTCGATCGGCAAATGACACAACAT
>CALCFP010000264.1 GCA_937900725.1 uncultured Bacteroidota bacterium
GCATGTTTGACTGTCAAGACATAGTCATAATCACAAGAGGGTTTTGTTCTATAAACAAACCCAGATGCCTCTGACTCTCCTCCGGCAACCCTTAGGTCAATTCTACATGCGTTATGTTTAAAATTCAAAGGTTCTTTTACCATCGTAGTTAAAATCAAATTGGTGCTTTTCCACTTCACTTATATTCAACTGTTTAGACAATGCATCATAATAATTCAAGTGGAATATCAGTTCCTTATCACTCTCTCTTCTCCCCCACTTAATTATTTTGAGCATCATTTTCTTATCCGGATGGAAATGCACGGATCCATCAGTACTTACCACATAGTCAGAGCATTCAATCTTTCCTAATATTTCCTTTGTAATATTCTTGTAGCTACCGTGATGTGGAAGTTTCACCAGGTCAAAGTGAGTCACATTTCCTTTTCCAAATTTATCCAAAGCATTCGATAATTTTTCTGGAATGGCAACCATGTTGCCACATGATACGGACACATTCAATGTGTCTCTACAATTGTCATGTCAGCGTAACCCTAATGCCGTCAGGCATTAGTGCTTGGTGGAATCATGTGCCGTAATTGTCATTTCCATTCCATGAGAATGGACCCATAATGGCGTAGGCTCTATGGAATGCCGTTGAAGGCGAAACATTGTCATGCCAATAATTGTTCCCTGCGGGAATCGGATTATGGTTTATGATTTCCAATGTTGTCATTCAGCTTAGGGTTGTTCAGATGCCGTTCCTTGTCGCGTTCGGTCTTTTTGGCGATGTTGTCTTGGAATGCGGCAGTCAAGTCGACGCCTGTCTGGTTGGCAAGGCATAGCAGCACCCAGAGCACGTCTGACATTTCGTCGGCAAGGCTTTTGCGCTTGTCGCTTTCCTTGAACGACTGCTCGCCGTAGGTGCGGGCTATTATCCGTGCCAGCTCGCCAACCTCTTCAGTGAGAAGCGCCATGTTTGTAAGTTCGCCGAAATATCTTACTCCGTAGGTCTTTATCCACTCATCGACCTGCTGCTGGGCCTGTTTTATTGTTATTTCCATAGCTTTAGTGCTTTTTGGCAAAAATATTCTTTTTTTTGTGTCATCCAGAATCGGTCACTATCAGTCTTTGTGTGTCAAAAGCATGTATCGCACTTCATTTGTATGCCCGCCGGGCATGCTGGTTTTTGCGTAATCTGGATGCATGGCCGCCATACTCAATAATATAATGTAATGGGATCTGTGCTAGGTAACAAATTCTTTCTTTAATCGCCTCAAAATGCCTGCTAGTCAAATATAGAATGTGTTTAATCACATCTATCCGTTTTTCATGAAAAAAACGATGTGTGTAAATGTGTGCGAGTTAAAGTTTTATTATCTTTGTCGCGATTTAGCATGAAGAAATCAATAGTTTTTTTTAATTATTAATCTTTTAAAATTTTTTTTACGATGAAGAAGAAACTTCTTTATTTGTCGTCATTGGCTGTGCTTTCAGTTAGCATGGTTAGTTGTATCGACAACGACGAGCCTGCAGGCATCAAGGCTTTGCGCCAAGCCAAGGCTGACAAAATCTATGCAGAAATCGCAATGGATTCTGCTAATGCAAGGTACAGAAATGCTGAGGCTGTAAACAAGGAACTTTTGAATGCATATCAGGAGTTGACAAATGCTCTTTATGCTGTAAAAGTTGCTAACGACAAGAAAGTTGATGATGCTACTACTGCAGTTGAACTCAAGGAGTTGGAGACTAAACTTGTCAATGCTCAATACGCTTATGATGTTGCCAAGTTCCATGCTGAAAACCTTGTTGACAGCTTGAAGGCTGAAAAGAGTGCTTTGAAATACACTTTTGCACAGATTATTGCTAATGCTGAAGGTGATTATAATACTTATCTTACAACAGCATACGATTGGTTGTGCACAGCAGAAAGCACACTTTATGTAAACCAACACAGCTTGGCTACAGCAGAGCAAGCCCTTTTGGTTGCTTACAATGTTGCTGAGTGCAAGGATTCTCTTGAGAAGCGCAATGTACTTGCCGATGCTGTTGCAACAGCACAAGATGATCTTGACAATGAAAACAAGAATGTTGAACTTGCACAAGCTACTCTTGACGACTTCAACGCCCTTGACAAGACCGACACTGAGGCTTTGAGCAAAAAATGGAATGAACTTAACGATGCAATGAAGGATTTGGACGACCAAATCAATGACGTAACTGTGAAAGAGGCTGAGGCAACCGAAAAATTGGCTAATGCACAGGCTGAATACACATATTACGAGAGCCTGCTTAAGGATTCTGTAAATGATTACGGCCGTGCAGCTGGTTTCTATTCTTATACTATTGACAAGGCTATTGCCAAGGCTTGCGAAGATTGGGAAATTGACAACGGAAAGACAGGTTCTGACCGTGTAGTTTACTTCTCAGTTAATAAGACTGGCGTATTGGCTAACGAAACTGCAATTGCAAACAAGGATGCAGAAAAGGCATTTGATGCAGCTTTGAACAAGATAGAATCAGCTATCTCTGCTTGCACATCTGAAGAAACTAAGAATCAATACTTGGCTGAATATAAGGCTCAGATGGAGTCTTTCAAGAAACAATACACTACAGACAAGGATGCATTTAAAGGTGCTAGCGAGGAATACAAAAAAGCTGCTGTCAAATATCAATATTCAGAACTTGACGGAACCTCTACTCTATATGATAGCGTAAAAACAGTTGTTGAAGCTTACTGGAAAGGAGTAAAAAAAGGTGATGATATGAAAGGAAAGGGAGCAAATGTGGCTAAATGTTTGGTTTCGTTCTATTCTACACGTTATACCTTTGATGGTTTCAAAGTTGAAGATGACGTTAAAGTTAGCTATACAGATGAGAGTTCAAACTCACAAACAATGCAACTTAATGATTTGAGACCAACAAATATTACAAGTGAGTCTAAAGCAGAAAAAGCTTTTGAGGGATTGATTGCAGGTTTGACAGTTGAGGGGATTATTGGTGCGGCTGATCGTTATACTACTTATGAAAATGGCACATATGAAGCATACGTAAAGGCAGCTGACAATTTGTTCAGTTTCAGTGCTAACGCTGAAAAAGTTGGTACAAGCAGCCGTCTTGAAAGCCGCTTTGTAGAACTTACATCTACTGAACTTGACGCTATTGAAGCCGACGACACAAAGAAATTGGTTGACTATGGTTCACAAGGCAAGTATGAGAACGCTTTGCGCAAGGTTAAAGCTATTGAAGAGGAGTTGACTGAACTTAACGCCGCATCATTCCAAAATCTTTACGATGCAGTTGAGAAAGACAAGAATGCCATTGTTGCGAAGATCAACGATCTTGATGGCAAGCTTCATGTATCTTACGAGCAACTTCAAAAGTACAAAGATGCTGAAAACGCAGCTCAATTGGAAGTTGACGACCTTGGCTATCAAAAGACACTTCTTAACGCTGAAAAGGGCAACAAGAAGACTTACAGAGATGCTGTGAAGGCGTTGATTACTCTTCAGGTTGAAGCAGGTACAGACTTGACTGAAGCAGAAGTCGAAAATTATGAAATCACTATCAAGTACTTTGCAATGGGTCTTGAGCAAGCAGTTGGAGCCGCACAAAGGCTTGTAGAGGACAAGAAAATCGCCTTGGAGGTTGCAGAAAGAAATCTTGCTGACTTCGACAATGGCGAGTACAATGTTGATGGCAATACCATGAACTTTGAAGGCGTGTTGAAAGCAGAACAAGATTTAGCAATTGCTCAAGTTAATTACAACAACGCAAAACAAGAGTTTGATTTGGCTAAGGCTTACTACGCTGATCTCTTGGCTTCATTGAAATAATTGATTCTTTTAGAATAAATTATGAAAAAAATTCTTAGTATATTATTTCTAACATCACTGATCAGTGTAGCAGCATCGGCACAGGATGGCGACCGCAAGATTTCGGTTGTGTTGGGCAACAACCCAATGTTCAACCAGAATCAGGAGTACCTCCTTGGCAATTACGGCAGTTCAACTACCGGACTTGACTATGCCCCTGAGTACTACCTTAATCTGGGTGCTGTAGGTTCCAACAATATCGCCAACATGATTGGTGTCCAGTTGGGTTACTACCTTGGCCCACTTGAAGTGAACGCAATGTTCTCAATGGACATTTCAGCCACTCCAAAGAAGGATTACGTAGAGGGCGTTACCGAAATAGGAGGCAAGCCGCTTAACGAGGCTAGCCTTCCTGCATCGAAATACATTGAGGGTAGTGTTAAGGATAATTGGTATTTCAACGTAGGTGCCAACTTCCACTTCTTTGAAAGCAAGAAAGTGAGTGCTTACGGCGGTGCCCGTGTAGGATACGAGAAGGGTCGCTTGCAGACCGTAACACCTTATACAGGTAATCTCGAATCCAACGTTTGGTACAAGAACAACCGTGCAGGCAAGATTTCCGCATTTCAGGTTGGCGTTGTGGCCGGTGCCGAGTGCACAACTGACTGCGGCTTCATGTTCGGCATAGAGTTCAGCCCATTGGCTTACCAATATTCGCTTATCCATGTAGATCCAAATGATTCTTACGAGTATGTTTGCAACAACCATAGCGTAAAAATCTTCTCAAATCCACAATTGAAATTGGGTCTAAGATTCTAGAAATTTAGTTTTCTGAATAATATCAAAACTGCGGTTGGGCTTGCCTAACCGCAGTTTTTTTGTTTTTGGCGCAGGCGCCGGCATCTTCGGCAATGCAAACAATGCTGGATGGAATGACTCCAATTTGAATTACAAATTCATAATTCCATTATTAATTATATTTTTGTCATTCCTAACAATGAAAATGATGCCAGAAAAGAGCGAAGTCAATGGTTTTATATTTAAGGTTGGGCTGACAATAGGCATTGCCTTTTGCAGCACAATCCTCATTGCGCACATGCGCGGCTTGAGCCATACGCCAGGCGACAACTTATCGTGGCTAAACATCATCATCCTGATGTTGGTGGTGATGATGTCAGGCCGGCAGTACCGTGAAGTTGTTGAAGGCGACAATTTCACTTATGGCAAGGCATACGGCTACATAACCAAGTTGAACGT
>CALCFP010000265.1 GCA_937900725.1 uncultured Bacteroidota bacterium
GAACCTGTTGTGGCTTATATGAGCAAGGAAGCGTTGCTCAAGAGCATCGACAAGACCAAGAAACAAATGGAACGTGCCGCCGACAAACTTGATTTTATGGAAGCCGCACGCCTGCGTGACGAAATGTTTGAGTTGCAAAAGGTTTACAACGACCGCTTTGGCGGACAGGTTTTGGGAAAGGTATAGCAGTTCCCTAAATTGTCAAAACTCTTAATGTGTGATTATCACCAAGTTGTACAGACGGCTTTTGGTATGATTTTAGGTGACTAATATATGTTTACACAATATTAAAAAAGGAAGCCGATGCTTTTTTTATGTCTGCATCCCAAGCCAATCCTACTTGATGCGAATTAATTATAAAAGTGAAGTTTAAGAAACTGATGGGCCATAAAAAACGTTTACGCAATTCTTGAACGTAGGTCTAAAAACGCTTGGAACATCTTGTATAAACGATTGCGAAAAATCGTTGAAACTAAAAAAGCCCTGTATCGTTATTGCGATGCAAGGCTTTTCAATATCAAGTAAATACCGTAATTAGGCGTCGATGTTTGCGTATTTCGCATTCTTTTCGATGAACTCGCGGCGAGGTGGAACGTCGTCGCCCATAAGCATTGAGAATATGTAGTCGGCGGCGGCGGCATTTTCGATTGTCACCTGGCGCAGTGTACGGTTTTCAGGGTTCATTGTCGTTTCCCACAATTGTTCAGGATTCATTTCACCCAAACCTTTGTATCGCTGAACGTGAACTGAACTTTCGTTGCCGTTGCCCCATTCGTCAATGAGTTGCTGGCGTTGCTGTTCTGTCCAGCAGTATTGCTGTTGAGAGCCCTTCTTCACAAGATACAATGGCGGTGTGGCAATGTACAGGTAGCCGTTTTCGATAACTTCGCGCATAAAGCGGAAGAAGAATGTCATGATCAGAGTGTCGATGTGGCTTCCATCGACATCGGCATCGGTCATTATTATTATTTTGTGATAACGAAGTCCTGATGTGTTAAGTGCGTTTGAATCCTCCTTTGTGCCAATTGTAACGCCGAGCGCAGTGTAGATGTCCTTGATTGCATCACTCTCATATACACGGTGTTGCATTACTTTTTCAACGTTAAGGATTTTACCGCGCAAAGGCAGGATTGCTTGGAACTTACGGTCGCGGCCTTGCTTTGCCGAACCGCCTGCTGAGTCACCCTCGACAAGGAACAACTCGCTTTCGGCTGGGTCCTTGCTTGAGCAGTCGGCCAGTTTGCCAGGAAGTCCGCCTCCTGAAAGTGGCGATTTGCGCTGAACGGTCTCACGTGCCTTGCGGGCGGCTACACGGGCAGTGGCGGCCAATATGACCTTTCCAACAACCTTTTGTGCTTCAGCCGGATGTTCTTCAAGATAGTAAGCCAAAGCCTCGCCTACGGCTTGCTGAACGGCACCGGCGACCTCG
>CALCFP010000266.1 GCA_937900725.1 uncultured Bacteroidota bacterium
AATATATCCTCAACCTCCGGGTTCAGAGTCATCTTTGGCAATGCACGTGGGGTACGTGTAAGCTGAAGTTTCGCCTGTTCAATATGATCCAGATACAGATGTGTGTCACCTGTTGTATATACAAAATCCCCAGGTTTCAAACCCGTGACCTGCGCCACCATAAGCAAAAGGAGTGAATAGCTTGCTATGTTGAACGGCACGCCGAGGAAAGTATCGGCACTGCGCTGATAGAGCTGAAGCGAGAGCTTGCCGTCGGCAACATAGAACTGGAAGAAACAATGGCATGGAGGCAGACCCATCTGATCGATCTGCGCTTTTTCACGGGCTCCGTGAAAAAGTACGTGGCCGAGAACGGCATCACCGACGTACTGGTACTGTACAATATCCCGAACTTCATGATCGACGTTGACCTGCCTTTGTGCGCAAAATAAAAAATGACCCTGCGGCATCGCTTTTCGGCGGTGCCGCAGGGTCATTTTCAAACGTATTACCGCAAAGTCGGTATCAATCTTTGCTCATGGTGATTTTCGGTTCGGGCCACCGGGTCAACATAAGATTGTTTTCCAAAACCAGTGCCTCGAGCTCCGAATCGGTAACGATGTACTCGAATCTGTCAATCAGGGAAACCATCTTATCAATCTGAGGGCCTCTTCCGACTATTTTACGAAAATAAGACCTGACACGAGAGTGCAGGTCTTTTGCCTTGCCGTTGGCAGGAATGGTCTTGAATCCTTCAGGCGCTGCGGCTTTTTCGGCCTCGTCAAGCAGATAAGGACGGATGACAGCGTGCGGGCAGACGTAGGAGCACTGGTTGCACTGTATGCACTTGTCGGTATTCCATTCGGGCACTGCAACGGCAATGCCACGTTTTTCGTATGCTGTAAGGCCCATTTCGAGCGTACCGTCAACACAGTCGGTGAAAGCGCTGACAGGCAGGTCGTCGCCCTTTTGTGCATTGATTGGCTCAAGCAGGTTTTTGACCACTGCGGGACGGTTATCGGCTTCAGTGCTGACAGCGTCGGTTGCCTTTGCCCACGATTCGGGAACGGCTATCTCGCGAACACCGCTTGCACCCTTGTCGATGGCGGCAACATTCTTGTTTATCACTTCCTCGCCTTTGGCAAAATAAGTCTTGCGTACGGCAGCCTTCATTGCGTTAAGCGCATCTTCAGGCTTGATGATGCCCGTGCAGGCAAAGAATGCGGCCTGAAGCACGGTATTTGTATGGTTGCCCAATCCAAGGTTGAGCGCTATGTCGGTAGCGTCGATGACGCAGAAACGTATCTTCTTAAGTGCCAATGTGCGTTTTACGTTGGCTGGAAGCCATTGTTCAAGTTCGGCATCGCTCTTGTTGCAGTTTAGAAGGAATGTTCCGCCTTGCTTAACTTCCGACACAATGTCGTACTTGTCGATATAACTTTGGTTGTGGCAAGCGACAAAGTCGGCACTCTTGACGTAGTATGAACTCTCGATAGGATTTTTGCCGAAGCGCAAATGCGATTTCGTCACACCGAACGATTTCTTTGCATCGTACTCAAAGTAAGCCTGTCCGTACTTTCCGGCGCATTGGCTCACAATCTGTACGGTATTTTTGTTGGCGCCGACTGTTCCGTCGCCGCCAAGTCCCCAGAACTTGCAGCTGAACGTGTCGCCACCTGCGTTGTCAAACGGAATGGTCGGCAACGACAAATGAGTTATATCATCGTTGATACCGATAGTGAAACCGTTCTTAGGCTCTTTCAGCGACAGGTTGGCAAATACTGAAAGTATCTGACCAGGGTCGGTGTCCTTCGAAGAAAGTCCGTAACGTCCGCCTATCACCTTTATGTCTTTTCCTGAATTTAGGATTACAGAGCAAACATCTTCAAACAATGGCTCGCCTGCGCTGCCTGGTTCCTTGCAACGGTCGAGTACGGCGATGCGCTTTGTCGTGGCTGGCAGTGCCTTAAGCAGATGCTCTGCGCTGAACGGACGATACAGGTGCACTTGTACAAGGCCAGTCTTTCCGCCTTTTGCGTTCAGTTCGTCAACGGCTTCCTTTATTGCGCCCGATACGCTGCCCATTGCTATTACAATATCGGTGGCGTCTTTGGCACCGTAGTAGTTGAATAGGTGATATTCGCGGCCTGTAAGTGCGCTTATCTGTCCAAGATAGTTCTCAACAATCTCTGGAAGAGCGTTGTAGTATGTGTTGCAGGCCTCACGGACCTGGAAGAAGACGTCAGGGTTCTGGACAGTGCCACGCATAAGCGGATGCTCCGGATTGAGTGCGTGAGCACGGAAGGCGGCTAGCGCATCCTTGTCGAGCATTGCGGCAAGTCTCTGCGTGTCAATCATTTCAACGGTGTTTATCTCGTGCGATGTGCGGAACCCGTCGAAGAAGTGCATAAATGGTGTCTGCCCCTTGATTGCAGCCAAATGAGCGACTCCTGCCATATCGACAACTTCCTGCACGCTACCTGAGCAAAGCATTGCAAAACCTGTGTTGCGGCAGCCCATAACATCGGAATGGTCACCGAAGATGCTCATTGCGTGGGTGCCCACTGTACGTGCTGCAACGTGCAGAACTACAGGTAGACGTTCGCCTGCAATACGGTGAAGGACCGGAATCATAAGCATTAGGCCCTGGCTCGATGTGAAACTTGTGGCGAGCGAGCCTGTCTGTGCGGCACCGTGAACTGCGCCAATGGCACCTGCCTCCGATTGCATCTCAATCAAGGTGACTTGCTGGCCAAAAATATTTTTTCTGCCTTTTGCCGACCATGCGTCAGTGTGTTCGGCCATAGGCGACGACGGCGTGATAGGATAAATGGCGGCTATTTCTGTGAACTCATACGCGATATGAGATGCAGCCTCGTTGCCGTCAATGGTTACTAAATTCTTTGACATTTTGTTTTTCTTTTAATGCAAAACGTAAGGCTGATAAAAACCAACCTTACGCCATATATAATTCACCAAATAATATTTCTAATTCTTCTTTATTTTTAGGATTATCATTACTAAATAAAAATAATTATCGTCTTCAAAATGGTTTCTAAGCATTATTACTATGAAAATTTTCATAGCGATATATTGAGGTTTTTCCTATGCCCTAATGAAAAGCATAAAGAAGGAACTGTTTTCTTATTTGCTTTCATTGATTATCTCAATACCAGTTTCAAGGATAAAATTTTTATTCCAAAGCATAACTATGAATCTGCCATAGTCGAAAGAGAGCAAGGAAGAATCGACATACTCATCAAATCTGACGCAACAAAGCATTGTGTTATTATTGAGAACAAGATGAACAATGCTTCTGATATGGAACGACAATTGCCAAGATATTATGATGCCATGGTTGGCAATGGCTATACGGTAGATGCTATAGTTTATCTGCCATTGGATGTCAACAAAAGACCAGATCAGTTAAGTTGGAATGAGACAGACAAACAGCATGTCCTTCCTCTG
>CALCFP010000267.1 GCA_937900725.1 uncultured Bacteroidota bacterium
GTCCTTTAACGGCAACCTGTCGGTTTCAACCATGTCGCCGTCGTAATTGTGGTACTCTTCGTATGCGTAAAAGTCAAAAGCGTACTTCTTGTCCTGGATAAATATCGGGTACCCGAAAGCATATTCGATTTCTCCCTCAGCGGTCTTTCCATACAAACTTATTACTGTGTCAATATTGTTGACTTCATCCTTGTAGTTGTATTCCGATTCGCCAAAAGCGCCTTTGACAGCCACATTTCGTTGCGACACTTCAAACTTGGAATTGGCATAATATGTGACGCTGAAATTTTCATTGTACTCAAATGTGGCGGTCTTGCCATCCACAACAGCAGTGTCGGTGGTGGTTTTGCCTGTCATTTCGCTCAGCTTGATAGGCTCCCATGTTGACGAATTGCCCAAATTGATGTTGTCTTTATTATTGGCGATTGATACATCATTCACAGTGAAGTCAATTGGCGGCAACTTAACGGCATACTCGCCTGTTTTCGAGTCGGTAGTTATGACGATTGACATTGAACTTGATTGGTATTCCGCAGTGCTGTTCACATATTCCGATGCACTTTCGAATGTACGTTTTGTACTCAATGTGTTCAAATTGTAGTTAATTTCGCCCGACAAATTCAACGTGATTGTAGCCTTACCAATGTTGGCTTTGCTCTGCCCCAAACCAATCTTCTTTGCACTTTCAACATCGCCTCCCACAACACGGCCGGCAAGCGTCACATAGGTATTGTCATAAAACACCAGATTGCTCATGTCCTTTACAAAGACATGCTTGGTTCCAACATTGTTCGGATCCTCTGGATAACGTCCGCCATTCACGAATGTGTGGTTAGGCATTTCAAGGCTGATGTAATGCGAACCTATTGGAACCGATATCTTAAAAGAGCCGTCGGCTTTGGTCTTCACTATATCGTTGTCGAGCGAGCAAGCCAGGCCATCTACATACAGCCCTACGCCTTCCACCGGATAGGTGGTGTTTTCATAATAAACATTGCCGCTTACCGTGAACGAGCTTTCATCGGTAAAGTTTATGGTGTGGTTAGATGCCGACTCGTTGATGAAACGCACCTCGTTGTTCGGGTTGAACACGTGTGTGCCTTTTTGCGGCTCGATGGTGTATGTTGTACCGTTGCCCAAATAAGGCACGCCAATAATATTGTATTTGCCGTCAATGTCGGTAATGGCCATGTAGCTGAGTTGCGTATTTGACGGAACATTGGTCGTTTTCCCGACATTTTGTACAGAGCCGTCGCGACCATTGTAAATGCCGTTGCCACTCGATGAGCAGTCGTAGAATCTTGTATTAGATACAAAATTGAATGTATAATATGCCTCCAGTCCATCTTCTTCCTTGCCTGGAGCCAGATAGCGCATGTAATCATTCTGTATAGTATTGGCAGACAGAGCCTTCGACCAGATTCGCACTTCGTCTATCTCGCCATTAAGACCTGAGCCTATCTTTATTTGGTCACTAACTGGATTTACTGACTTGGTTATTTTTGCGGACACATTCAGTTCGCCGTTGATATAGATGGCCATTGACTTGCCTTTGTAGTCGGCGACAGCTGTGACATGGTTGTATCCGCCTGTTACAGATACGCTTGCCGTAACTTTGTTTCCGCCGTACTCGAAACATGGTTTTCCTTTCGCCAGATAGAGCTTGAACATTTTCCCTTTGCTTATTATCTGTCCGTCACCATTAGACGCATTAACCCAAGCCTGCAATGTCATGTCAGGGTTGGTGTATTGCAGAAGCGAGGCGTCGTCTATAAGCAGATAACTGTCTTTCCCATTGAAAGACATTGCGTACGATTCAATATTGTCGTTGGTGGTAGCCCTTACAAAAACCGAATCAACCGACTGCCCGCCGCCGTATGTCACGCGGCCTGTGAATGCTCCTGTAGGCGAGCGGAATCCGCAAGCTGTTTCGGTCGATTTTTCAATAACGCCTACTTCGCCGCAGTTGCTTTTGCCAGTTACAACATACTCGTAAATCACTCCTGGCAGGCAGCTTTGGTCGGTTGTGCGGAACGCCTTTTGCGTGGAACCGTCCTTGCGAGCCACGTTTTCTATGATAATCCAGTCCGATTCGCTTTTCTGTGATTCCAGCCTGCGTTTCACCTCAAACTCGTTGAATGTGGCGCTGTCGGCTATTTCCCACTGAATCTCGACAAAGTTGTTGTAATAACCTTTCGACACCGTTATTGACTCAAAGCCAGCCTCGTTGCTTGGCGTAACTTTGCTTGAAAGCACAAAATTCTGTTTGCTGAAATCTTCGTTTCCAGGCACAATTCTTGCCCTGTACTGGTAAACCTTGCAATTCTCAAGATTTAAATCCTTGTATCCAATAGCACTTGGCACATTTTTGTAGTCGATATTCTTCTGATAAGTTGCTATCGTGTACCAGCTGACGCCGTTATCGGCAGAACGATCCAGAATCACTTCTGAATTGCTGGTCCATACATGGTTTATGTTATTGTCGATAAATATTGTCACTGTGTCTGCCGCATCAAGGGCCGTTGCAACAACATTTGTTACATACTTGTGGTTGAATGTTGGCACGATGCTTTGCGTGGCAAAGGTGCTGCCATCTTTCCAAAGCCAGCTGTCG
>CALCFP010000268.1 GCA_937900725.1 uncultured Bacteroidota bacterium
GGCCAACAAAATAATACGCTACCGCAATTGGTTCAACTTCAATTTAAGGCATACTCAGTATTTCAGTTGTACCAAGCATTTCAGCCTTGGCTACCAGTTCGCGCTGAACATCAACAACAAGCCACAATTCTCAAACAGTATTGCATCGTTGCTTTCGGCATACGCGTACAATCCTTTCCCGTTGTGCCAATCGCAGATTTTGGAAAAGTACCGCTCTAACCAATGGGTTGGCTTAGGACTGATGCCGATAGTGAATATTACAGGAAACGTACAATTCAGGTCGGAATTCCACACCTTCCAAGCTTACCGATACATAAGCACATCGAACTATAAAACCACTTACAGCGACAAATTCCCGACACCACGGTTTATGGGGCACGTGGCTCTTGTGCTGCAGACACCAATAGGTCCGCTATCGGCAACTGGCAGTTACTATTACAAAGAAGAAAAGCCCTTTCACTTCCAAATCAACTTTGGATACCTGATATTTAACCGTAGGGGAACCGATTGACAATCGTTGGTTGAAACACATTCTTCAACACTACTTGTTTGTTCAATCTAAAAAAACATTAAACTAATAGTTTAAGTGACATCTCTATCAATTGTTGATTGCCATTTTATTATTCAGATACAAACAAACAACAAAGGCTGTCAGCGCTGACAGCCTTTGTGCTATATGAAAAATTGATCATTTCAATATTCCGCTTACAATCAGGTTATTGTGCACTATGGATTTGTCGCGTCCCAAAACCACAATTTCGTCCTGCGTCAATCTTGCTGATTTTGCTGTAAGAGGCTGGCCTCCAACTACATCAAGTGCCGTAGAAAGCATCGGGTCGTTTATGTCACCAAAAGGGTACATATTGGTAACGTCCTCTTTAACCACATAATCTGGCTTCAATCCGTCCTTGAAATCTGTCAAGCCGGCAGAATTGGCATATTTAAAGCATATAGGACACAGAAACCAATTTTCTAGTTTTCTTTCAACACTTTTGTCGAAGCAGAACATTCCACAATATTTTCCATGGGTATTTGTTCCAATAAGTTTCACATTCATATACGGCATAAGTCCACATATTACCAACTCGCTTGCAGATGCAGTGTTCTCTGTGCAAAGAACATACAGGTTTTCAATATCAGCATTATGCTCATTTACAGGAAATTTGACAACATCATCGTCTTCGGCAATTGTAGCGTTATAAATATAAGTGAAGAAGACATTCTTGCCGTTAGCCACATTTGCCGGCGCTATTGCTGAAGCAAGGTGCGTTGCCGTCTCAACAACGCCACCCCCGTTGTAGCGCAAGTCGATGATAAGATCTTTGACACCGGCGCCTCTGAATTTATCGAAAACGTCATCAATTGCTGATATGCAACGTTTGCCAATATTGAATTCTGTGAACACATAGTATCCGACAGGTTTGTTATTTACATAAAATATTGTGTCGTAGATAGATGGGTTAACGTTTAATATCTCAGATTTAACTTTCAACGTTTCGCCTGTCAGTGAAAAACTATGAGGTTCAACGGACGCATCATACTTGCCTAATCCGAATGTCGCATTTTCAAGTTTATATAAATCAACGTAATTGTCTTTATTCATCGTCTGGCCATTGATGGTAATAATGATGTCGCCACGCTTAAGTCCCGCCTTGTCGGCCGGAGTACCAGGATATACATATTCAACAATTATGCAGATTTCGTTTTTGCTTTTATCAGTGTAAACAAACATAGGCGAATAACCCATTGAATAAGGCGACCCGGCAAGTTCGGCCATTTCTGCTTCTGAATCGTCAGAAACATATGACCACTTGTCCGCTGGCTTGTTGAGCAATGATTCGAAGAATTCCTCGGTATCTTTGTTGCCTACTGTTTGATATTGAGGCATATTTTCATTCCATAAGTAGTAAACGGACATTATGTCATAAATCACCTTGTTAATTTTCGTCGCATTTGGATCTTTGGATTTGTTTTGTACGTAATCGTCTTTTTCGCAAGCACATAACAGCATGGCAATAAGACATAATGGGACTATCGTTTTTTTCAT
The DNA here is from genome assembly GCA_937900725.1 of uncultured Bacteroidota bacterium. Lineage (GTDB taxonomy): Bacteria > Bacteroidota > Bacteroidia > Bacteroidales > SZUA-534 > RUG13583. Next base: position 2,048 of record CALCFP010000268.1, read on the forward strand.
CTGTTTTTGTTTGAAATATTCTTAATCAGCATAAAATAGTAATGCAGTACATCATAATTCTAATATTATTCAAATGTCGTAAAAAATACTACATTTTCAAAACATTGCACGTCCATCCGTATCACAGAAACCACATCTTAAACTTGTCAAATGCATTAATAATCACCGCTAATATTACTATTATGCTTGTTTGCTTCTACTGTCTGACAAACACTATCTTGATTGCTTTTTTCGAAATGAAAATACATCTGTCTAATCATGTCAATATTTATATGAACAAAATAGATTGCCTCTATCATACTGTTTATTAAATATTGATATTCTGTATATTACAAACATTTTAACATCTTCAATTAGTGATTATTGCCAAAAATGGCATTTCGGGACTGTGGTTTTTATTGAAATCTGCATTACATTTACAACAACTAAAAAATACAATTATGGCACAAAAAATAACTGAGGCTGAATTCGAGGCTGAAGTCCTTAAATCAGCAATTCCGGTAGTAGTCGACTTTTGGGCAGAGTGGTGCGGACCATGCAAGATGATGCTCCCTTTTATCGACGAACTTGCAAATGACTATGAAGGCAAGGCCAAAGTCTTGAAAATGAATGTCGACGAGGCTGGCGATGTCCCTACACAATATAATATTCGCAACGTTCCAACCCTGCTTTTCTTCAAGAATGGCGAGGTTGTTGACAAGCAAGTAGGTGCGGCACCCAAAGCAACATTGGCTCAAAAACTTGATGCGATTCTTTAATTGCCAATACAAAACAAAAAGCCCGAAACAAATTCGGGCTTTTTTGTTGTTTCAATAAACACTTAAAGTATTTATTTCAATAACATTATTCTATTTATTGATTATACTGTTTTTATTGTCCCCAATTATCTCTATCAAGACTGCGGTAGTTTATGGCTTCGGCTAAATGCTCAGGTTTGATGTTTGGCTCGCCTGCAAGGTCGGCAATGGTGCGCGACACTTTTAGTATGCGGTCGTATGCGCGGGCTGACAATCCTATTTTCTCCATAGCGTCTTTTATCATTTGCGTACATTCGGCGTCAAGCACGCAATACTTGCGTATCAGACGTGATGTCATCTGGGCATTGCAATGCACTCCCTGATGGTCGGCAAAACGTTCCTGCTGAATGGCCCGGGCCTTTGTCACACGCTCACGGATCTGGGCACTTGTCTCAAGTTGTTCCTTACCGGACAATTTGTCGAACGGAACCGGCACAACCTCAATGTGTATGTCGATGCGGTCGAGTAGCGGGCCTGATATCTTGCTCATGTATTTCTGTCTCATCATTGGCGTGCAGGTACACTCCTTGTCAGGATGGTTATAGTAGCCGCAAGGACACGGGTTCATGCTCGCCACAAGCATGAAACTTGCCGGATATTCGACGGTGAACTTTGCGCGGGAAATGGTTATCACGCGGTCTTCAAGAGGCTGGCGCATCACTTCGAGCACTGTCCGCTGAAATTCGGGCAACTCGTCAAGGAACAACACTCCGTTATGCGCAAGCGATATCTCGCCTGGTTGAGGTATAGTACCTCCACCGACAAGTGCCGTCATTGAAATTGTATGATGCGGATTTCTGAATGGACGACGGGTTATCAGTCCTACTCC